>DAIOGE010000156.1:0-1500 GCA_036745375.1 Candidatus Nanopelagicaceae bacterium | reverse complement strand
ATATTGATGTCGCTCTCCTCCTTTGTTGTATTACCTCTGCAAATCTTTCTGACAAATATTCATATTCGCAAAGTTCCCTCAATCATTGGGTTGTTCCTCTTCGGAATACTCCTGGTAGTACCCGGCGCACTACACGAGAGCAGTGTGGGTTCAGTAGATAAGAAATTTTCTGCTGTTACGGATCAGATATTTGATCGACTTACTAGTGCCGAAAAAGTAAAGGATCTTACTTCAACCAAAACTTATGGTTCGATAACTCTTCAGAGTCCATCCTCGCTAATTTTACAAACTAGCCCAGCATCAAATATTTCTTATAGCACCACGGTGAATTCACTCCGACTGCCAATAAAAGTCACTGGCTCTTTCTCTCCTGGATATCAGACCTGGTGTTTTGCAGCCACAGATGGCAAACGCGAATCGGTTTACGATCAATATGGAATAACGATTTCGAACTTAGCTACTCACACTTCTATTACAAATCCACAAACCGGCTACTGCTTAAAAGGTCGTGCTTACACCCAAAATGGCTCCATAGAACCATAAAGGCCCCTCAGGTATTAAAACCGAGGGGCCTTTATTGTGAGACTAGTAATTAGTGGCTGTGTCCACCAGGTCCATGTGAGTGACCTGCTGCGATTGCTTGTTCGCGTTGCTCATCTTCCGGAGTCTCAAATACGAGAACTTCAGTGGTGATAAACATTGCGGCAATCGAGGCAGCATTGGCGAGCGCAGAACGCGTCACCTTCACTGGATCGATAACGCCAACCTTGACGAGATCTTCGTACTCATCCGTTGCTGCGTTGAAGCCTTCATCCGCACCCAAGGTGCGAACTTTCGCAACAACGACATAGCCTTCATGTCCGGCATTCTCTGCAATCCAACGTAGTGGCTCATCGCATGCCTTACGGACTAGGCGTACACCGACGGCACGATCTCCTTCAAAGCCAAGATCATTTTGAATAGCGGCAGCTGCGTGAACTAGGGCAGCTCCTCCACCCACGACAATGCCTTCTTCGACGGCTGCACGAGTTGCGGAGATTGCATCTTCAAGGCGGTGCTTCTTCTCCTTGAGTTCAACTTCAGTGTGTGCGCCAACCTTGATTACGCATACTCCGCCAGCGAGCTTCGCAACGCGCTCCTGCAACTTCTCGCGATCCCATTCAGAATCAGTTGTTGCGAGTTCATTACGGATCTCGTTGACGCGGTTAGCAACTTCGGTGGTATCGCCTGCTCCATCAACGATCGTGGTGGCATCCTTTGTGATAACAACACGACGGGCCTTACCAAGAAGTTCAAGAGTTACTTGATCCAACTTAAGTCCGACCTCAGGAGTGATGACCTGGCCACCGGTCAAAATCGCAATATCTTGCAACATAGCCTTGCGACGATCTCCGAATCCAGGTGCCTTTACAGCAGCTGAAGTGAAGGTTCCGCGCATGCGATTGACTACCAATGTTGAGAGAGCTTCACCCTCAACATCTTCAGCGATAATCAAAAGTG
>DAIOGE010000155.1:0-1533 GCA_036745375.1 Candidatus Nanopelagicaceae bacterium | reverse complement strand
TCAATCGTTAACTCCCAATCGGCGATCGACTCCCCTGCCGTTCCATAAATGAGATCGACGCTGACTTCTTGGAATCCCACCTCACGCGCCCAGGTCGTTGCCTTTACGACATTCTCGGGATTGTGAGTGCGATCAAGTGACTTTAAAACATGGGGAACCGCAGATTGCATTCCAAAAGAGATGCGATTGAACCCTGCTTCGCGCAGCGCAGCTAACTTCTCTAAAGTCACGGTATCTGGATTTGCTTCCGTTGTTATCTCAGCATCGCGAGCCAGTTCGAAGTTGGAGCCGATCGCAGAAATCACTCGCCCTAGATCTTTGCTCTCCATGAGAGTTGGAGTACCCCCACCG
The DNA here is from genome assembly GCA_036745375.1 of Candidatus Nanopelagicaceae bacterium. Classification (GTDB taxonomy): domain Bacteria; phylum Actinomycetota; class Actinomycetes; order Nanopelagicales; family Nanopelagicaceae; genus PALSA-747. The sequence continues at coordinate 1,182 of DAIOGE010000155.1, read as the reverse complement.
AAGAAGATTGTGGGAACAATAGTTGCATCAGAAGTTGCGCGAGCGAATTCGATTTCACGTATAAGGAGATCTATATACGAGCGCGAGGTAGCAGAGAGGTCGCTACTAATTGAAAGTTCTGCGGGCGTATAAGTGTTGAAATCACAGTAACCACAACGCCTCACGCAGTACGGGATATGTACGTAGAAGGCGAGGGTACTCATTCGCGCTCTTTGGCTTTAGCCTTCGCCTTATCAATATCAGCATCGGTGGTAAGCGCGGCAACGAATGCCTCTTGAGGCACTTCGACGCGACCCACCATCTTCATGCGCTTCTTACCCTCTTTCTGCTTCTCGAGGAGTTTGCGCTTACGAGAAATATCTCCGCCGTAACACTTAGCCAAAACATCTTTACGAATCGCGCGAATACTTTCGCGGGCGATGATGCGACCACCGATTGCAGCTTGAATAGGAATTTCGAATTGTTGCCTTGGGATCAGCTCGCGCAACTTGCCGGTCATCATCGTGCCGTAGGTATACGCCTTATCGCGGTGCACGATCGCACTAAATGCATCCACCTTCTCGCCTTGCAACAAGATATCGACTTTGACGAGTTCGCCTTCGGCCTCACCAATCGGCTCGTAATCCAGCGATGCATAACCGCGAGTACGGCTCTTTAGTTGATCAAAGAAGTCAAAGACGATTTCAGCAAGTGGCAAGGTGTAACGAATCTCGACCCGATCCTCGGAGAGGTAATCCATACCAAGCAAGGTTCCACGGCGATCTTGGCAAAGCTCCATGATCGATCCGATAAATTCTGATGGAGCAAGAACCGTGGCGCGCACAATTGGCTCTTCTACCTTTTCGATCTTGCCATCGGGATACTCAGATGGATTTGTAACCGTAAGGAGTGTTCCGTCGCCAGTAGTTACCTTGTAAACCACGTTTGGCGCGGTCGAGATTAGAGTGAGGTTGGATTCGCGCTCAAGTCTTTCGCGCACGATCTCCATGTGGAGCAAACCTAGGAAGCCGCAACGGAAACCAAAACCAAGAGCGGCAGAACTCTCTGGCTCATAGACCAACGCCGCATCATTGAGTTGAAGCTTGTCGAGCGCCTCCCGGAGCAATGGGAAATCTGCGCCATCGATGGGGAAGAGCCCTGAGAAGACCATCGGCTTTGGATCTTTATAACCAGCAAGTGCGA
>DAIOGE010000154.1:0-1542 GCA_036745375.1 Candidatus Nanopelagicaceae bacterium | reverse complement strand
ACGCCCGCGAAAAATTGATGGCGTTGGGTTTTGAAACTGTTGAAGTTGTAAAGGTTGATGTCGTCCTCAGAGATGGGATGGAGAGCTCGGCGAGGAGAGCTCGATTCCAAGCATTTGATGATGCAATCGCGAAATATCAACCGGATTACTTTTTCTTGGCTCACACCAAGAATGATCAGGCTGAATCGGTACTACTTGGCTTAGCCCGCGGATCTGGAACTAGATCGCTCTCTGGTATCGCGCAAGTTAATGGAAAATTTATTCGCCCATTGTTGGAAGTGGATCGAGAGATTACTGAACTGGCCTGCCAGGAGAATGGAATTACTTCCTGGGAGGATCCGCACAATTCCGATCTTCAATATGCCCGGGTTCGAGTTCGCAGAGAGGTTTTACCACTCCTCGAATCAACCCTTGGCCCTGGAATTGTGAGTGCGCTGGCACGTAGTGCCTCAATACTCAGAGAGGATGCCGATGCCCTAGATCTTCTGGCAGGGGAGCTATTTGCAGGGGCTGATCCCGCCAATCTAGAGGTCTCCGAACTAGAGAGCCTGCCTAAAGCCCTTCGAATTCGCCTACTCAGGCTCTCCATTTATGCAATGGGTGCCCCCGAGGGGTCATTGAGCGCCGAACATGTAGCCCCAGTTGAGGCGTTGATCACGAATTGGCACGGTCAGGGGGAGATTTCGCTCCCTGGTGGTGTGAAGGTGGAGCGAATTTCGGGCAGACTTTCGCTCTCACACCAGAGTTAGTAAGACCTGAGTTCATAAAGGAGCATCGTGGATTTAAGCACCGCAGGCGAAGATATCGATCGCGTCATTGTTTCAGCGCCAGAGATCCAAGCTCGCCTGAAAGAGATTGCGCTTCAAGTTGAACAAGATTACGAGGGACGTAATCTTTTAGTTATCGGCATTCTTAAAGGTGCGGTGATGACGATGGCCGACTTCGTTCGCTCTCTCAACAGACATGTTGAGATGGATTGGATGGCCGTCACTTCATATGGCTCGGGAACTAAATCGAGTGGTGTTGTTCGAATTCTTAAGGACCTGGATCGAGATATATCTGGACGAGATGTCTTGATTGTTGAAGATATCGTCGATACTGGATTAACTCTTGCCTGGCTCAAATCAAATCTGCAATCCCGCGGAACCAAGAGCGTTGAGATCTTCACGATGTTGCGTAAGCCAGATGCGGCGAAGGTCGATGTTGATGTGAAATACGTAGGCTTTGATATTCCAAATGAATTCGTTGTTGGGTACGGCCTGGATTACAACGAGAAATATCGGAACCTCGACTTTATTGGAATATTGGCTAAGGGCGTTTACTCCTGATTAGTGGAAATAAATCGTCTGATTTATCCGTTTACTCCGAGCGCAGATAATAGAGAAGAGCAATGGCAGATACAAAGATAAAACTTCCCCGCAAGCGGATCCGCAAATTGATACGGGGTCCACTCTTTTGGATTGTCCTCGCCTTGATTCTGGTGGTTGCTCTTGGAAAAGTTTCAGGCAGCGGAGTCACCTACACCCCGGTAGACACCTCAAC
>DAIOGE010000153.1:0-1560 GCA_036745375.1 Candidatus Nanopelagicaceae bacterium | reverse complement strand
TAGAGCACCGCCTTTGCAAGGCGGGGGTTAGGGGTTCGATTCCCCTGGTCTCCACAATCAGTTTCACTTATCTCAGAGCACGACTTCACAGCCCACAAAAACAGGAGCACCCATGTCAACAGCAACACTTCACACCAACCACGGCGACATCATCGTTGAACTCTTCCCAAACCATGCGCCAAAGACTGTTGCTAACTTTGTCGAGCTCGCTTCTGGAAAGCGCGAATGGGTAGATCCACGCACTGGTGCTAAATCAACAGCGAACCTTTATGACGGCACAGTCTTCCACCGCGTTATCAGCGGTTTCATGATCCAAGGTGGAGATCCACTTGGTACCGGTACCGGCGGACCTGGTTACCGTTTTGCTGATGAGTTCCACCCAGAATTAAATTTCGATCGCCCATACCTTCTTGCAATGGCTAACTCAGGCCCAGGAACAAATGGCTCACAGTTCTTCATCACTGTTGCACCAACAACATGGTTGAATCGCAAGCACTCAATCTTCGGTGAAGTAAAAGATGCAGCCTCACAGGCTGTCGTCGACAAGATTGGCACAACGAAGACTGGCGCAGGCGATCGCCCAGTGCAAGCTGTTGTGATCGAATCTGTCACAATCGCTGAATAGGTACCACTGTGCATAAGCGCAATTCATTAACATCGATACTGATCGTTGTTATAACCGCGGCTTATGTGATTGCAAATTACTTTGCAAACCTTATTCCGGGGATACCTCTTCAAGAGCGCCTTTTTCTCATAAAATATGCGCTCTTAAGTGATGGTCTTCCTCATGGAATCGCTAATGGCGAGTGGTATCGCTACTTCACAGTCGCTCTGACCCACGCCAATCTGACCCACATCCTCTTCAATATGTTGGCCTTATATTCATTAGGTACTGCTGTAGAAAATTACTTCGGCCGCGCTAAATACTCAGCGATCCTCCTAGGCTCACTCTTCACCGCCTCATACATCTCTAATTACTTCGCTGCAACCAATGTTCCAGCAGTAGGTGCCTCTGGAATGATCTTCGGGTTGTTCGGGGCAATTCTTGTGACCGGACGGCGCATGGGTGTCGACTATCGACAGATCGTAGGTGTCGTTGGCGCGAACCTACTCATCACCTTTGTCCCAGGTGCCAATATCGATTGGCACGCGCATCTTGGCGGATTAGTTGGCGGTGCTGTGGTTACCTTCATTATTAATGGGCTTAACCGTCCGAAGCAGCGCCTGCGCAACATCTAAGACCTCAATCTCAGATTGGCGCGCATTAACGCCATCAGAGACCATGACGCGGCAGAACGGGCAACCAACCGCCACTTCTTCAACACCAGTTGCGATCGCTTCATCAACTCGATTGAGATTGATGCGCGTACCAAGTTTCTCTTCCTGCCACATTCTCGCTCCACCGGCACCGCAGCAGAATGAGCGCTCTTGATTACGAGGCATCTCCGTCACAACAGAACCTGTTGCTTCAAGAAGTTCGCGTGGTGGTGCATAAATTTGATTGTGGCGACCCAAGTAACAAGGATCGTGATAGGTCAATGACTTTGGATTAGCTGGCGC
>DAIOGE010000152.1:0-1589 GCA_036745375.1 Candidatus Nanopelagicaceae bacterium | reverse complement strand
GTTAGTGATTATTACGCAGGGTTAACTGCATCAGCCTGAGGACCCTTTGGACCCTGTACGACTTCGAAAGTCACAGCCTGACCCTCTTCGAGAGACTTGTAACCATTGCCTTGGATAGCTGAGTAGTGAACGAAGACATCTTGTCCGCCACCATCAACAGCAATGAAACCAAAACCCTTTTCAGAGTTGAACCACTTAACTGTACCTGTTGCCATGTAACTGTTTTCCTTACGGTAAATGTGATGCCTAAGAATTCCTTAGGAACCGGTCTTCCTCTGTACAGATTTACCGGGGAAAGCACTGATTACTCAATTGCTAAAACGGGTACTGCCAAGCGTCGGACTAGTTAGAAGTGTAACGGCTCTCACGGCCAATGAAAACCGCCTTGTGGGGAGGATATGAGCGCTATCCCCAGCTGAAATCTTCATCTAAGCGTGGGAAAACCCTACGATGGGGCTATGAAACTTCCTCTCCTTAAGCCCCGTCCCTTTGGCGCACTCTTCGGTTCGATCTTCATCATGATCGGCCTGATCGCCGGCGGATCCTTGATTGGTTCGGGATTGGCGGCGAAGGCTGGCAATGCGATTACGGTGACAGGATCTGCCAAGACTTCAGCAACTGCGGATAACGTCGTCTGGAACCTGACGGTTGCCGAGAGCGGACAGACTGCATCAAGTGCTGTGCAGAAAGTTGAAAAAGGCTCACTCGCACTGCGAACCTATTTACTCAATGGAACTCTTCCAGAGAGCGGTATCGAAGTCGGCGGAATCTCTTCGTATCCAAATAACGAGTACGTGAATGGAAATTCGACCGGACGAGTTCTCTCATACAACGCATCACAAACAACAATCGTCCGTAGCCAAGATGTTCAACTCATCAAGAAGTTAACCAATGGGATTGGCGCTCTGCTTGCAACGGGAGTAAATGTCCAGAATAACGGCCCGCAATATCTGGTCTCAACGCTTGCTTCACTTCGCCCGCAATTATTAGCTGATGCGATGAAGGATGCCAAGGCTCGTGCACAATCAATCACTGCAGCTGTTGGTGGAAAAGTGGGAGCCGTACTCTCCGTGACAAGTGGTCCAGTTCAGGTCACAACCCAAGACTCTACGGATGCATCTGGTGGTGGGTACTACGACACCACAACAATCCCAAAGACCGTTTCAGTAACAGTGAGTGTGAGCTTTAAAGTCTCGAAGTAGGTCTTATTCGAAGGATTTAAAGATCAGCACGACGTTATGGCCACCAAAGCCAAATGAATCGTTAATTGCTGCGATTGGCCCAGCAGGTAATGGGCGAGGGGTATCTCGAACGACATCGATAGTGACTGCCTCATCGAGATTCTCAATGTTGATTGTTGGCGGAGCCATACGGTGATGAAGTGCCAAGATGCAGAAGATTGATTCGATGGCACCGGCGCCACCGAGCAAGTGCCCGGTCATAGATTTCGTAGCGGACACAGCAACGTGTGCGATATCTGCACCGAGTGCAGCACCTAAAGCATGTGCTTCAGCGACATCGCCAGCTGGCGTTGAGGTTGCGTGAGCATTGAGGTGAACTACCTCTGAGAGCGAAACACCTGAATCTTT
>DAIOGE010000151.1:0-1601 GCA_036745375.1 Candidatus Nanopelagicaceae bacterium | reverse complement strand
TAACTAATTCTTCTGCCTTGGCCGATTCGGTATGAAACCAGATGGTCTGGCCATCATCAACGAAGAAGAGTTGTTGTTCGATATGTCCTTGCGCATCGAGCAATAAGGTTTCACTCCATTGACCAACAGGGAGAGTCAGTAACTCTTGAGTCATCATGTCGTTGATCCACTTGACGCGATCGTTACCAGATACCGTGATTACCGAGCGATGTGAAAGATCAGCCCAAGCCTTTCCGGATGCGAGCGCACGTTGCTCATGATTTGGTTCACCGAAATGCCAGATAGCACCGGCATCTAAACCAGATTCAACGAGTACTGCGCTCATGTAAAGGTAGCGCTTATCTATTAATTAGTGAGAGCGGCACATGATGCACAGGTGCCATAGATTGCAAAGTGAGTGACATCGGTTCTAAATCCGTAGTCATCGGAAAGTTGTTGAACGAAAGGCGCAGCTGCTTCGATAGGTGCATCTCCAACGGTTCCACAAATTCCACAAACTAGATGGAGATGGGTTAACTCCTCGGCGGCATGGTAGGTCGCGCCGCCATGGCCAAGATGGGTGTGTTGTACCAGCCCAACATTCTCAAGAGTTTCGAGATTGCGATAAACGGTCGAGAGATTGATACCTGGATGCGTGATGTGAATTCGATTCGCAACTTCTTCAGGAGTCGCGTGTCCAAGATCGCGCACCGCCTGTAATACAAGCTCGCGCTGCGGGGTTAAGCGCAGCCCCTTTTCCCGTAGTTCATTCTGTTCAGCCATGGTCCTAGCCTAAACCTCCTCAGAGAAGGTGAACAAAGCCTCGATGTAGTGCTCTCCGGTAATCCCAAGGTTTTGAGCATTAGGAGGGGCGGTTTGAGGCTCAATACAGACCCCATCGCTATCTTCGGTATAGACCACCCAGTACCGAGCGTCAGATTCCACGGTGACCCGGGCTGCCCCAGGCCAGACCACTGAGGGAATTCCCTTGATATCGGTAAAGCAGTCATCCCATGGCTCTTTGGGCTGTGGCACGAACTCTCCGGTTGGAAGGCCATCATCTCCACGGAGCAACATTCGCCCAGCTGTGAACTCAACTTCTGCGGCATCGCCTCGCTCTAATTCGCGCGGGAACCATGGATGGAATCCCAGCCAGGCCGGTAGATCGCAACCGTTAGGCGTGTACTCCAGGATCCAACGAACTGCATCATCAAGGATCTCGATGGTCTGCTCAACTACAGCACCGTTATAAGGGGCAGGCAACTCCAAGCGGGCGCGACCAGTACCTGTCTCTTCCCATGAACTTGTAAAACCATATCCATGAATTGCATGTGGTGGAGACCAGCTCGTGGGCAAGGTGTGAACGATGCCAGATTCACTGGTGATTAAACCTTCATCGATGCGTCCCGCCCAGGGGGCCATTGCATACCATCCCCATGAGAGCGGAGTGCCACGAAATGGAACTGCAAATTGCAGATCACGCCATTGCAGCGATGCAATACGTCCACCTTGATCGAGATCTATGGAGACAGAGATTTCCGCGCCATCAATATGTTGCATTAGTAACCTTCTAGCTCTTTGAGAGTTGGTGGATTGGCACCGGCACGTGAGCAGGTAATCGC
>DAIOGE010000150.1:0-1844 GCA_036745375.1 Candidatus Nanopelagicaceae bacterium | reverse complement strand
GTCTTGCCACTAAAACTCGGTTGCCACACAAAGTGCGCGATCTCGGGCACATTGCGGTCGTGGCCTTACTCCTCAACGCCATTCCGGGGTATCTCTTTGCATTAGGTGAGACACATGTCTCCAGCGTCATGGCGGGATTGCTTAATGCGACCACTCCACTGATGACGGTCTTGGTTATCACCGTTGGATTTCGAGAGCAGAAGATTAATGCCAATCAAGCTATCGGAGTAGTCGTTGGTTTTCTTGGAATCGTTCTGGTCACCGGGGCCTTCTCGGGTTTGAGTTCCAATTCGTGGCGAGGGGTTATCGAACTGCTCTGCGCCACGCTCTGTTACGGCATCTCCTTTCCGTATTCGCGTCGCTACGTGAATGTGTTGGAGTATTCACCGCGTGCACTTGCCGCAACACAGGTGACAACAAGTGCAATCATTCTTGCCCCATTTGCTCTCATTCATGGGATTACCCATGCTGGGTGGAGCACCAAGTCGATCTGGGGGATTTTGATATTAGGTGCATTTGGTACTGGCTTTGCTTACATCTGGAATTTCCGCAATGTCCGTCTGGCGGGAAGTTTGATCGCCAGCACCGTTACATACATAACTCCAGTGGTCGCGACCTTGCTCGGAATCTGGCTCCTCAAAGAGAGTTTTAAGGTGACTCAAGTTGTCGGAGGTCTGCTGGTGCTCTTATCGGGAGCGCTGGTACAGAAGCGGATTACGCTGATACGGAGTTCTTAAAACTCTCCATACAACTAGGGGCGCAGAAGTAGTAAGTCGTTCCCTCGTGAACAAAAGTGGCCGCAGCAGTAGATTTTTCAACCTGCATGCCGCAGATAGGATCTTTGGCGTAGGGGCTCTCCTCGGACTTAGATCTCGTGAGATAGAGCCAGGCGATTATGGTTGTAAGAATCAGTGCGAACAAGTTGAACCAGCTAGTGAGGTTCTCTCCTATACGTGAGGCATGTGGAACAAGCGTGCGTTTAGTTGGGAGAATGTTTAGAACGCTGAAGAGCTTCTCCGTTAAGAAACCCGAAAAACTCATGGTGAACCAAAAAATTGCGACTAACTTAACTGTCAATTGTTTTCCATAAAATTTCCGATAGATCATGACTAACGGAAGTGCAACCAGGTCAGCGAATATGAAGGAGATGGTGCCACCGAAGGAGATCCCAGAGTTCCAGAGCGCCGCACCAAGCGGAACATTTCCCACAGAACAGACGAAACTGATGAATGCGATAAATGGTCCCAGAACCACATTCTCAATTGCGGATAGGGTGCCGTGGCCCGACAAAAAGAGATGATGCCACCATGAAATGGGTATCAAGGTATCTGCTAAGCCGGCAACTATAAATCCGATAAGAAGTTCGAAGCGAACCATGGTCAGATCGCCAACAGTAAATCCAGCGGCATCGCGCCAGGTTGATTTCATCTGCGCAGTTGAGTCATCAGCCATCTGTAGCATCCGGGGTCGACGGGCAATGTTGAGGTGCGGGAGGATTGCGGTAAGTAGCGCAATCATGATGAACCCACCGATAAATTCAGCGAGAGCAAATTGCCAACCCAATAGCGTCCACATCACTAAACCGAGTTCGAAGACCAAATTTGTACTTGCGAACATAAAGACTATGGCGGTGGTGAAATCCGCACCTTTATCGATCAGACTCTTGGCGATTGCACTTGCTGCGTACGAACAACTAGAACTTATTGCGCCGAGAAATGAAGCCTTGGCAATGGTCTTCGGCTTGTGATTACCAAGCGTTGCTAGCGCCTTCTCTCGTGAGGTGAAGGCCTGAATTGCACCCGAAATAGTGAAACCGAGAACTAGCGCCCAGAAGGTGTCGAAGA
>DAIOGE010000149.1:0-1909 GCA_036745375.1 Candidatus Nanopelagicaceae bacterium | reverse complement strand
ATGATGATTGGCGCCCCCATCACGGGTGTTGGCGCGATCATCATGGCGTTGCGTTCAAACCTCAAACTCTCTGGTTTGTTGCTTGTGGTGCTTCCGATCATGTCACTTCTCATCGTTCTCCTGTTACGACGGATCGTCCCTGCTTTTCGTGTCATGCAGGTCAAGATTGATCGAATTAATCTCGTGCTTCGCGAACAAATCGCCGGTGTGAGAGTTATCAGAGCATTCGTTAAGACTCGTCAAGAAGAAAGTCGATTTGCGGATGCATCACTGGATCTCATGCGCACTCAATTGCGTGTAACACGCACATTTGCAGTGATGTTCCCATCACTCTCAATGATTCTTAACTTGTCCTCGGTGGCGGTTATCTGGTTTGGTGGAAAATTAATTCAATCCGGCAATCTGCAGATCGGAAATATGACTGCATTCTTGAGTTACATCATGTTGATTCTTAGCAGCGTCATGATGGCAATCTTTATGTCATTACAAATTCCTAGAGCAGCTGCGTGTGCTGAAAGAATTCAAGAAGTTTTGGATACCAAGTCATCTGTGATTGAAACTATTACGCCGATTGAACCTAAAGAGCGTCGCGGCGTGCTTCAATTTAATCAGGTGGAATTCCGCTACCCCGGTGCTGAGCATCCAATTCTCTCTGACATCTCGTTTACCGCTGAGCCGGGGAAATTCACTGCGATTATCGGGTCTACCGGTTCTGGAAAGTCGACGCTTCTCAACTTAATCCCTCGCTTCATCGATGTAACAAGCGGATCAGTCACTCTTGATGGAGTTGATGTTAGAGATCAACCCCTTGAATCCGTCTGGTCAGAGATCGGGTTAGTCCCACAACGCTCATTCCTATTTGGTGGCACGGTCGCACAGAATTTGCGCTACGGAAAGACAGATGCGACAGATGAAGAGTTGTGGAGTGCGCTAGAGATAGCGCAAGCCCGAGATTTCATTGAAGATCTACCCGAGAAACTTGAGGCACGTGTAGCACAGGGCGGAACAAATTTTTCTGGAGGTCAGAGGCAGCGATTATCAATCGCTCGCGCATTAGTAAAACAACCGCAAATTCTTATCTTTGATGATTCTTTTAGCGCACTTGACTACACCACGGATTCAAAACTTAGAAGTGCGCTCCACAATGTTATGGGGCACACCACCATGATCGTCGTCGCTCAGCGCGTCTCAACTATCTTGCAAGCCGATCAAATTGTTGTTCTTAATGAGGGTCGGATAGCTGGAATTGGAACTCACGTAGAACTTATGAAGAGTAGTGAGACCTATCAAGAAATTGTCCTATCCCAGTTGAGCCCAGAGGAGGCGGCATCATGAGTCAGCGCGCACCTCAAGGTGGTCGCCCTCCAATGGCTGGTGGGGTAGGCCGCGGCGGACCCATGGCAGGAATGATGGGTGGGCCGGTACAAAAGTCGAAAGACTTCAAGGGCTCCTTGCGTCGTCTCCTTCGCGAAGTGGGTGAGGAGCGCAAGACGCTCTACGTAGTTTTTGTACTTATAACTACTGCGGTAACTATCGGATCACTTGGCCCAAAGATCTTGGGACATGCAACCAACAACATCTTCTATGGATTTTTAGGCCGCAAGCTCCCGGCCGGTCTTACCAAGGCACAGGTGGTCGCACAGCTTCGAGCTAGCGGACAAAATACCTATGCCGATGTAATTAACAAAAGCGGAGTTGTTCCAGGCAAGGGAATCGATTTCACTGCTGTAGCTCACTGGATCTTCTTGGCGATCGGCTTGTACATCATCTCCTCACTCTTCCTCTGGTTGCAGCAGTATTTGATGGCAGGTGTAACTCAAAAGACCGTCTTCAGATTGCGCCGTTTGGCAGAAGAGAAGATCGGCCGACTTCCATTGAGTTACTTCGATGGAACTTCTCGCGGAGATTT
>DAIOGE010000148.1:0-2067 GCA_036745375.1 Candidatus Nanopelagicaceae bacterium | reverse complement strand
GTTGGGACATCATCAAGGATGGACTTCTCGTTGGCTATCAATTAGATCGTCGAATCGCTGCTCGCGCAGGACGCGATCGAAGCAACGGATGTGCTTATGCGGATGCCGCAAGCCACGTACCAATTCAACGCATGCCGAATGTCTCCTTGCAACCAAACCCAACGGGGCCTGATTTCGAGGGTCTTGTTGCAAGCGTTGAGGACGGCATTTTGATCAAGGGCGATAACTCTTGGTCAATCGATATGCAGCGCTACAACTTCCAATTTACTGGGCAGCAATTCCACCGCATTAAAAACGGCAAGATTGTGGGCCAAGTTAAAGATGTGGCTTATCAAGCGACAACCACTGATTTCTGGAGATCGATGAAGACTGTGGGTGGTCCTTCTACCTATGTACTCGGAGGTGCATTCAATTGTGGCAAGGCCCAACCAGGTCAGATCGCAGCGGTAAGTCATGGATGCCCTGCAGCGGTATTCGACAAAGTTAATGTTCTTAATACAGTTGCGGAGGCTGGAAAATGATTGCGCCACAAGAGTTAATTGAAAGAATCACAGCTGCCGCAGACTATGACGATTGCATTGTTATCGTCGAATCAAAGACTCAAGCCAATTTACGTTGGGCGAGCAGCACATTAACGACAAATGGCGTCATCGCTGAACAGACCGTAACGGTTATCGCTTTCGTAGCTGTTGAAGGTGGTGTTGCAACAGGTTCTGTTAGCAGAACAAATGTTGAACTTGATGAGATAACTGCGATCGCTAAAGAAGCGGGACGAGTAGCCCTTGCCGCAGGTAAGGCAGACGACGAAGCACCATTGCTAAAAGATAAGGCGCTTGGTGATTGGGCGGCGGCTCACAACCCCACTGGACCTGATGTCTTTGCAAAATTTGCACCCGAGTTAGGTGAACTCTTCTCCCGTTCCAAAGCAGATTCGATCGAATTATTTGGCTACGCCGAACATAATCACTCGACAACCTGGCTTGGCTCCAAGGGTGGCTTGCGGATGCGGCATGACCAACCTGCTGGACGTCTGGAGATGACCGGAAAATCGCACAATCGCACCCGTTCCACATGGGAGGGCCGTGCAACGCGCGATTTCTCCGATGTCGATCTCGCTGGAGTTGACCTCGGGATTCGTCAGCGCCTCGAATGGCAATCACGCACAGTTGCAAAGCCAGCAGGGCGATATCAAACAGTTCTGCCAGCGGGTTCGGTAGCCGATCTTCTAGCTTTCCTACTGTGGACATCACCTGCTCGCGATGCAGCTGAAGGTCGCTCGGTATATTCAAAGAAGGGCGAAATTGGAAAGACTCGGATCGGCGAGACCTTCTCCAAACTGCCACTCAATATATATAGCGATCACACATATAAGGGCCTCGAAAGTAGCCCGTTCAACGTCGCGACAAATAGCGGTCCATTTAGCTCTGTCTTTGATAACGGACTTCCGCAAAGTAAGTGGGAATTCATTAAAGATGGAAAGCTAAATGGTTTGATCGCTTCACGTTCTGTTTCAGAAAAGACAGGAGTTCCATATAGCGCCGGTGGCGACGATGTCATTCTGGAAGTACCTGGCGCAACAGGTGACCTCAATAGTCAGATCTCAAAGGTTCAAGATGGATTGTTGCTCACCACTCTTTGGTACATCAGAATGGTTGATCCAGTAACAAGCCTGCTTACTGGACTTACGCGCGATGGCGTCTATGAAATCAAGAATGGTGAAGTCACTGGAGCGGTAAATAACTTCCGATGGAATGAATCCCCCGTTGAACTCCTGGGACGCATTTCTTCGGCGGGTGCCACGAACATCACGGCCACTCGTGAATTCGAAGATCTGATGCGCACGGCCACCCCCGCGCTTGTCTTTGACGATTTCAATATGTCGACGGTGAGCCCAGGCACTTAAGGGCTGCAAAGGGTTCGCAATTTCACCAATCAAAGCGGTTTTGCTAGGGTTTGGCTCGGTCAAGAGCATCGATATCAAGCCCCGGCTCGTCGATCAGCAACCCTCCTCCGCGGTGGGGTGCTCCGGGTGAGGACCAGGCCAGAAAGTCTGGCAAGCGCGGGCAA
>DAIOGE010000147.1:0-2134 GCA_036745375.1 Candidatus Nanopelagicaceae bacterium | reverse complement strand
TACCTCCACCTGATGGCACGAACTCCAGCGCTCAAGATTCATCAGTACATGAAGGAGTTGCGCCCTGGACGCAAGGTTGGACATGTAACTCTTCTAGGCGATGACCTTCTACACTTAAGGTCTGAGGTAAGCCACGCAGTCGATTACTTGAGCGGAGCCATTGATGAGTAAAGATGTCGCAATCGTTATGGGATCTGATTCAGATTGGCCAACCATGTCTGAGGCTGCAACAGTGCTCGACGACCTTGGCATTTCGTATGACGTCGATGTCGTCAGTGCACACCGCACTCCTCATGAGATGTTGGATTTTGCAGCAGGCGCAGCGACGGCCGGTTACAAAGTAATTATTGCTGGAGCTGGAGGAGCTGCTCATCTGCCCGGCATGATCGCATCAGCAACTACCTTGCCTGTCATTGGTGTTCCAGTTCCACTCAAAACCTTAGATGGAATGGATTCACTGCTCTCTATTGTTCAGATGCCCGCAGGAATTCCGGTCGCAACTGTTGGAATCGGAAATTCTAAAAATGCTGGGCTACTTGCGGCGCGCATCATCGGTTCGAGTGATTCTAAAGTTGCGGTCAAGATTGGCGATTTAATGGAGCGGGCTCGAATCGCCTCGCTAGAAAAAGGTAAAAGTCTTAACGCCAAGCGCAATACTCGTACTGGCTTTTAGTTTTCTGCGCGTCCCAACGCTCTGAATTTCCAGCCTGCACCACGCCACTTATCGCGATCGAGAGCGTTTCTTCCATCGATGATCAGAGGATTGGCAACCACTTTTAATAGAGAAGCTGGATCAAGTTCTCGGTACACCTTCCATTCAGTCAGGTGAAGAACGAGATCTGCTCCAGTAAGAGTTGTCGAAATATCATCGCTATAGGCGAGAGCGGGAAAGTGTAGTTTTGCACTCTCTATAGCCTTTGGATCGTGAACAGTTACAGTCGCGCCAGTCGCCTGCACTTGAACCGCAATATCGAGCGCTGGGGAGTCGCGGACATCATCACTATCGGGCTTAAAGGCAGCTCCTAAGACAGCGATCTTCTTTCCGCGCAAATCTTCCGAGAGTTCATTGCGTACTAGATCAATCATGCGAGTACGTGAGCGAAGATTGATTGAATCAACTTCGCGTAAGAACTCTAGAGCTTGACCCGCTCCGAGTTCCTGCGCGCGTGCCATAAATGCACGCAGATCCTTTGGAAGACAACCGCCTCCGAATCCAATTCCTGCTTGCAAGAATCGACTTCCAATGCGTGGGTCATAACCAATCGCTTTGGCGAGAACGGTCACATCTCCACCAGCGGCTTCACAAACTTCTGCCATCGCATTGATGAAGGAGATCTTGGTAGCGAGGAATGAGTTAGCCGCACCTTTTACTAGTTCTGCAGTAGGAAGATCAGCAACTACCCAAGGAATTTGGTCTGCCAAATTCTTTGCATAGACCTCACGCAATATTGTTTCGGCGCTCTGGCTGGCAACGCCCACAACCAATCGACTTGGATGGAGGGTGTCTTCAACTGCAAATCCTTCACGTAGGAACTCTGGGTTCCAGGCTAAATCTGCATCTGGATTTATCTCAAGTAGGCGAGCTCGCATCTTTGCTGCAGTCCCGACCGGCACCGTGGATTTTCCAACGACAAGGGAACCGCTCTTGATGACTGGGGCGATCGCCTCCAGGGAACTAAAGACGTAACTTAGATCTGCAGCCAGACCATCTTTAGATTGCGGAGTTCCGACACATATAAAGTGGACATCGCAATCTGCAATGGCTGAGAAATCAGTCGAGAAAGTCAGCCGACCAGTTTTCAACTCTGATTGAAGAAGTTCTTCGAGCCCGGGTTCAAAGAATGGAATTCTGCCAGCAGAGAGGCTTGCAATCTTGGCCGGGTCGACATCGATGCCGACGACCTCAAAGCCGAGGTTCGACATGCACGCTGCGTGGGTGGCACCCAGGTATCCAGTACCAATCACAGAGATTTTCAGAGTCATTATGCTGATAGTAACGCTCCGAAACGGTAGCGTGAGCGCTGTATGAGCCAGAGCTTCGTTAATTCAGAGCAAACTCCCCATGGCCAAGCCCCAGGAGTCTCCGTTGTTCTGCCCATTTTGAACGAGGAGCGCTACCTCGACGACGCGATCA
>DAIOGE010000146.1:0-2152 GCA_036745375.1 Candidatus Nanopelagicaceae bacterium | reverse complement strand
GCGCGAAGGTGAATTTTTGGCTTCGGGGAGGGAGAATGCTCACCGTGGCAACCTTTGAGACAGACCCGAAAATTGATGAAACCGCCAAGACCTCAGTAGCTCAGGCCAGAAATCTGATTCACACCTCTGACTCATTGAGGACTCGGAAAGACTCGGCAAATAGAAAGCGTTTCGCCAAATTATTTAAGGACCCTAAGGCGATCGAAGTCACCATTACTTTGACCGATGAAGTAATGCGCATACACGCCACAAAACAAGCGGTTACCATCTTTGCACGCGCAGCTAAAAAGGCATCCGTGCGCGGGTTTGGATTTTTTAACGCGATAGGTCTGCATTTCCTGCGATCGATTTCGAAAGTTACCCCGCGATTAGTGATTGCACTTGTCCACGGTCGAGTTCGCTCACTCTCCAAAGGCCTCATCCTTCCTTATGAGGTTGATGGCCTAACGAAAGTTCTGCGACGTCGCGAGAAGCAGAATATTCGCCTCAACATCAATGTCCTTGGTGAAGCGGTACTCGGTCAGCACGAAGCCGACACTCGCTTTAAGCAAATTCTTGAAATGATTTCGCGGCCCGACGTTGATTACATATCTGTTAAATTATCGGCAGTTGTTGCTCAGATGGTGACTATTGATCATGCTGGATCGTTGGCGAAGGTTTGCGAGAGGTTACGTATTCTCTATCGCGCCGCTCAAGAGAATAAGACTTTCATCAACCTCGACATGGAGGAGTACCGCGATCTAGCGCTCACTGTCGACGCCTTTAAGAAAGTTCTCTCTGAAACCGAATTTTCTAGAATGACGGCGGGAATCGTTCTGCAGGCCTATCTGCCTGAATCTCACTCTGCCTTCTATGATCTGGTGACCTGGGCAAAATCACGTCATGCTAAATCCGGTGGGACTATCAAGATTCGTCTCGTCAAAGGTGCCAACCTCGCTATGGAACGCGCTGAGGCGGAGTTCAATGGTTGGACCGCTGCTCCTTATGCAACCAAGTCAGATGTAGACGCTAGTTATTCACGTCTGATAGATGCTGCGTTACGTCCCGAGCATGCGGATGCAGTAAGAATTGGTATCGCTAGTCATAACCTCTTTCACCTCACGTGGGCGATCGAAGTTGCCCGCAAACGCCACGTACTCAAGCAGCTAGATATTGAGATGTTAGAAGGTATGGCTAATGCGGAGGCGCTTGCAGTGACACAATCAGGTCACCAGGTTCTTCTCTATGCACCCGTTACCCGCTCCGATGATTTCGCTTCGGCCGTCGCTTACTTAGTACGTCGCCTTGATGAAAATACTTCCGATGAAAATTATTTGAAGGCGGCATTTGATATTGGCAAAAACGCCTCGAAGTTTGCAGAACAAAAGGTGCGCTTTGAACGATCCATCGCCGAACGCCACACTATTTCGACACAGTCACGTCGTCATTTAATTCATCCTGAAGTTGGAGCTGGCTTCTTCAACGAGCCTTCCGGTGATCCGACAGAATCGAACTTTGTTAGCGAGGTAACAGAAAACCTTGCAAAGATTCAACTCGAGAGATCACTCAAGATCCCGCTGGTCATTGATGGTAGGGAGTTCACGACCGAGAACAAAGGTATTGGTTCAGATCCCAGCGCTGATGGAGAGCAGTGGTACACATATTCCGTAATTGATCGAAGCCATGTCGATAACGCAATTAACGTTGCCGAGAATTCAACATGGGGCAGCAAGAGCGCAAAAGAACGTCGAGCTATTTTGGAACAAGTTGCTACATATATGTCCACGCAACGGGCCAGAAGCATTGCAGTCATGGCACGCGACGCTGGCAAGACGGTCTCTGAAGCTGATCCAGAGGTAAGTGAGGCAATTGATTTTGCGCGCTTCTACGCATCGACAATCGATGATGAGAAGAGCACACCCATTGGGACCGTTCTCGTCATTCCACCATGGAACTTCCCTTATGCGATTCCTGCAGGTGGTCTCTTCGCGGCACTTGCAGCAGGAAATCCCGTTCTCTTTAAGCCAGCTCCTGAGACTGTTGCTACAGCGTGGGAGTTAGCGCAGCAGTTATGGGATGCCGGAATTCCTTACGATGCTTTGCAATTCCTACCTAGCTTGGACGATGAAAATGGTCAGTACCTTGTTACTCACCCTTCGGTAAAAGCTCTGAT
>DAIOGE010000145.1:0-2182 GCA_036745375.1 Candidatus Nanopelagicaceae bacterium | reverse complement strand
TAGAACCAACTGAAATTGGCCACGAAGCAATTCTCTACACCCACCCACGTTCTCCGCGCGATACCTCTGAGTTTCACTCAGATCGTAGACATGGTGAGTTCTGGATTGGCCGACGCCTCTCTGCACGCGAGACGGAGCTGCGTTATGAGATCGCGGTTCGACACATCGATACGCTGCCTGAACTTCTCTCTGATGAGGTCGAAACTTTAGCAATCCGCGGTGAAGATCCAATTGTTGATTCATTAGTGGAAAGACATAAGAAGCGCGAAGCGAAATTAGTCAGTGTAATTTCAGAGATGCGTCTTATTAAAGATAGTTATGAGATTGCGGAATTGCAGAAGGCGATCGATATCACCGCACGTGGATTCAACGACATGATTCAAGCCTTTCCTGCTGCTACCTCTGTTAAGCGTGGCGAGAGAATTATTGAGGCCGCCTTCTATGGTCGAGCCAGATTAGAAGGCAATGAGTTGGGATACGACACCATCGCAGCAAGTGGAGCTCACGCATGTGTACTTCACTGGGTGAAGAACGATGGAGATGTTCTGCCAGGAGATCTTATTTTGATCGATGCCGGTGCCGAAGTAGAGTCAATGTATACAGCTGATATCACTCGCACAATTCCAGTAAATGGAAAATTTTCTCCAGCACAGCGCAAGATATATAACTTGGTTTATGAGGCGCAAAAGGCAGGAATTGCTGCTGTAAAACCTGGAGCAGGTTGGTTCGATTTTCATAATGCTGCGAGTGCGGTATTGGCAAAGGGGTTAGAGGAGCTCGGAGTTCTGCCTGGAACCGCAGAGGAATCACTGGCAGAGGATGCTGGCTTTCACCGTCGCTGGACTGTCCATGCCACGGGACACATGTTGGGACTCGATGTGCATGATTGCGCTCAGGCTCGGCATGAGAGCTATAAAGGTGCCGTACTTCAAGAAGGAATGGTTCTCACGGTAGAACCCGGTCTCTATATTCAACCTGACGATCTCCTCTTTCCCGCTGAGTACCGTGGCATCGGTGTCCGTATTGAGGATGATGTTCTGGTAACTAAGAGCGGCGCGCAAGTACTTAGTCGCGCTCTTCCTAGCCATCCTGATGAGGTCGAAGTTTGGGTTGCTAATCTGCTTCGCTAAATCGAATTACCGATAGCCGCAGCACCTACTCCTAAGATTAGAGTGCAAGCCAGGTATCCCCACGCAACTCCATGCTTCTTGGATCTAAAGAGATCGTGTGTCTCAATTGCAAAGGTGGACCAGGTTGTAAAAGCACCTGCAAATCCTGTTCCGAAAAGGAATCCAATATCTGCGGAGCGATGTACGGTAATTCCCAAAACAAAGGATCCAAGAACGTTAATGAGTAGGGTCTCAAGTGGAATATGGTCTTTGCCGCTTCTGCGTAAATATTTATCGATCAAATATCGTAATGGGGCACCGACGCCGGCACCGAGTGAGATAAGAAGGGCTCTCACTTTTTCACCCAACGCTTATCGAGAAAGTCATAGGTCGCAAAGACCAGCACAGCAGTTCCGACAATTGAAGCCAAGGCATAAGTAAGTAGGCCGTGGTAATTATGAGAACTCAGATCTTGATTTATTTTTACTGCAAAGGCTGAGTAAGTCGTGAAACCTCCGCAGAAGCCAGTCCCTAGAGCAGGTCTCCACCACCAGCGCGGACTTTCATGGTGCTTTATATAAACGACTATGATCGTGAGCAGAATAGATCCCACGAAGTTGACCATCAAGGTCGCCCAGGGAAAACCAGGTTCAACGATTGCTAACGAAACTCCCCACCTGGCGAGTGAGCCAACAATTCCGCCGAGTGAGACAACGGAGAGTTTTTTTAGCTCCAATTTCTCTTTGAGGTGAATCTTGAGCCTGCACCAGAGACCAAACTAATGATGATGGAGGCGAAGATTGCAGACCAGAAAGATTTGATGGTGAGCGCGCTACTGATGTGAGTTGTTACCTCAAGCATCGCGGCATTGATCACGATTAAAAATAATCCAGCGCTCAAAATGACGGCAGGAAGGGTCATCAACTTCAAGAAGGAACCCAGGAAGGTGTTAATGAGGGAGAAGATGAGGGCCACCCAGAGGTAATCCCAGGCTCCACCATGAACCTTTATTCCTGGCACCAATCCAGTTGCTGCCCATACTGCAAGAGCTAAAACACCCCAACGAACAAGTA
>DAIOGE010000144.1:0-2214 GCA_036745375.1 Candidatus Nanopelagicaceae bacterium | reverse complement strand
GTCTCCGTTGTTCTGCCCATTTTGAACGAGGAGCGCTACCTCGACGACGCGATCATCGCTATTTTGGCCCAGCGATATGACGGCCCACTTGAGGTGATCCTGGCCCTTGGACCATCAAAAGATAAGACCAATGAGATCGCGGCCTCGCTCGCGGCGCGCGACCCTCGAGTAGTTCTTGTCGACAACCCAACTGGCCGCACCGCCGCCGCCCTCAACCGGGCTATCGCCGCTGCCCAATACTCAATTATTTGTCGCATCGATGGCCATGCCGAAATTGCCCCTACCTACATTGATAGTGCGGTGCGGGTGATGAACGAGACCGGCGCAGTGAATGTCGGTGGAATTATGGCGGCATCTGGAGTCGGTGCATTCGAACGTGCTGTAGCTACTGCAATGCGCTCCCCACTCGGAGTTGGAGCTGCTCGTTTCCACGTAGGAGGTAAGGCTGGTCCAGCCGACACCGTTTACCTTGGAGTCTTTAAGAAGGATGCTCTAGTTGCAGCCGGGGGATATGACGAACGTTTTACCCGAGCCCAAGATTGGGAACTTAACTATCGCTTGCGTCAAGCTGGTGGAACTATTTGGTTCGATCCCGAACTTGTCGTTACCTATCGACCACGTCCGAATCTTCGAGCGCTCTCTAAACAATATTTTGAATACGGTCGCTGGCGCAGAGCAGTAAGTCGCAACCACAAGGGCACAATTAATTTTAGATATTTAGCTCCACCTGTAACAGTTGCGATTACAGCGCTCTCAATCATTCTCGGTGCAACCGCTAATAGCTTCCTCTTTTTGCCCGCAGGTCTTTATCTGCTTGGAAATTTAGTTGGATCTTTTGTGATTGGAAAAGATCTCCAGGAGAAGATCATGCTCCCCGCAATTTTGGCGACGATGCATTTCTCATGGGGGATCGGCTTCTTAACCTCACCACGAGGATTGATCTAATAATGAAGCGCTGGCTCATTGCGCTCGCGCTGGCATTGATTCCTATTATTGCGCTACCCAGTGCTGCAACTGCCGCGACGATTCCCCCTCACTTCGTCTTGACCGGTTCTGGTTTTGGTCATGGTGTCGGGATGAGCCAGATCGGTGCGCAGGGACAGGCAATGGAAGGCGAGAACGCGCAGTACATAGTTAATTACTGGTTCCCCGGAACTCAACTTGTTGCTGTTCCTGATACACAATTAATTAGAGTGAATATCGCGCACCAAGTCACCTCTGCGACGATTGCTTTGGCCAGTGGCTATACAAGATCAAACATAGATCTCTCTGCCAATGCAGATGGTTCCTTAGATAACTCAGGCTTGGGTGATTCCACCAGCATCTACAAGTTCTCGGTACTGGGTAAGAAGATCGTGGCTTCGGAGACCAGTAAAGGCTTTCTGGTGCAACCTTTTGCTGCACAACCACTCTGGAATATCTATTGGACTGGCACCACGGCATATCCAAATCCCGCTGGTGGGTTAAGTGGCCCTAAACCATCGCCATACAGCGTTATCAAAGTGACAACAGCTGCGGGCACTATTCAATTGCGTTACGGGCAAGTCCAACTCAAAATAGTTGGAAGCAAGATTGAAATTACCGACACCATGACGATAGATCAGTATGTCTTAGGGGTTAGCGAGATGTCTTCAAGTTGGTTGCCAGCTGCGCTTCAAGCACAGGCGATCGCATCTCGCACCTATGGCTTAGCCCACCTAACGTTGCGCACTTCGTGTGATTGCGACGTGTATAGCAATACCAATGACCAGGCTTATATCGGCTACGCAAAAGAGTCGGAGCCCGGTGTTGGTCAAAATTGGGTTGCTGCAGTTACAGCAACCGAGACTGATCCCACCGATGCCCAAGCAATTTATTATCTGGGTAAGCCGATCAACGTTTACTTCTTCTCCTCTGATGGTGGACAAACTCAGCAGAGCATGGATGTGTGGGGAACGGCCTTCCCATATTTAATCAATGTGCCAGATCCTTGGAGTTTAGATATCTTCTTAAATCCACAGTACGCCCACTGGCAGCGCGTATTAATTCAAAAAGATGTAGCAACGGCTTTCAATCTGCCTGACGTTGTGGCGCTAGCTATAACTGCACGAACAGTCACCAATAGTGCAACTGTTATTACAGCAACTTCAAGTACAGGCCTCACAGCTCAACTTTCAGTTGGCGATTTCAAAACTAAATTGAAAGTGCCGTCTTCTTGGTTTGAGATTGCTCCCA
>DAIOGE010000143.1:0-2283 GCA_036745375.1 Candidatus Nanopelagicaceae bacterium | reverse complement strand
TTTTCGAGCCCCCCAACGGAATCGAACCGTTGACCTTTTCCTTACCATGGAAACGCTCTACCGACTGAGCTAGGGGGGCGGACCTTCGCCCGCAAGGTTACAGGCATAGGGCAGTTCGGGTGAAATTTGCTGATGAGGAGCCAAGGACGGGCCAAACAGGCTTGTACCAACTCTCCCCTGTTGAAAGGATGCCCCCATGAGCGGAGCCGAGATCCACATTCGTAAGGTCCCCCACTGGCATCGACCCCACCTTGGTGAGCGCCGCTGGCCGGTCTCCTTTGTCGTGGCTGTCGTAATTCTCCTTCAGTACCTACTCCCTAAGTCGCTCTCTTTAAGGATCCAACCTGAGATCTGCATCGTTGAGGCAGTACTCATGCTGGCTCTCTTTGCAATTAGCCCGGGGCGCATCAACTCCCATCGAAACGCAACATGGTGGACAGGAATTGCACTGACTGGAGTGATGACCGCAAGCAATATCGCCTCTGCAGTGCAACTGGTTCAGCGTCTCATCGATGGAACGATTAAAAGTCCCACAAGTCTTCTAGCTTTTGGAGGCTCTATCTGGCTTACCAATATGGTGGTCTTCAGCCTTTGGTATTGGGAGTTTGATCGCGGAGGTCCTGGGGCAAGAGCAGAAGCAATTGACCCGTATCCCGATTTTCTCTTTCCGCAGATGACCAATGCCGAGTACTCCCCTGAAGAGTGGAGACCGACATATTTCGATTACCTCTTTACCTCATATACAAATGCCAGCGCTTTCAGCCCGACCGATGTCATGCCACTAACGCGCTGGGCAAAGATGTTGATGATGGTTCAGAGTGCGACATCACTGATTACCGTCGGACTAGTGATAGCACGCGCGGTAAATATTCTGCATTAATTACTCAACAGTTACAGTGAATGCGATCGTGGTTCCGTTGTGATTCAACGTGACGATCGTTGTTCCTTTTTTAAGTGGCTTTAAACCCGGGTTAGTTGTGTAGGTACCCTGATTGCCGCCGGGAGTGAATGAGACGATGGTTGGGTCGGCGATCGTTGCACTCCACTTATCTGGATCTGGAACAGTGAAGACGATGACGTTGGTCAGAGAGACCGCGGCGTTAGTTACGACTGTTGGATCGACCAAGATAGGTGGAACGAGTGTGCTGCCAGGTGCCGTATAGCGCGGTACTAAGTGGCTGAAGAATTGATTGAGTTGAGCACGCGCCACTCCAACACTGATCACTGAGATCTGAGTTGATGTTAAGTTTCCCGCACCTGGTTTAGTAACTACGGTGCGAGTTGCACCTCGAATAAGCATCATGTTGAGAGGGCAAATATTTTTGGTTGAACTTTCGGTGAGCAAGAAATACTTCTTGCCGCTCCCGTAATTAACATTGAGAGCTAAATCCCCAACTCCACATTTGTGCATCCCAAATGATTTAAGAGCCAATCCAGCGGTATAGCTAGGTTGATAGACCACATAATTAAGACCAACTTGAGCATCCTCGTATGGATTACCGGTACCCATTGCTAGAGCGGGAAGCGCGGTGGTTGCTAACGTTGCAACAGCGAGAAGTGAAACGAGGGTGCTCTTTATTTTCATAGAAAAAGGTTACAAGGAGCCACTGAGAATTAACTGAGACAAAGGAACTCGGGTTCGTGCAGAAATCTCGCGTTCAACCATCTTCTCATCACCTAGCGCGTCTGCAGGAGCCTGCTTACCAATTGCCAGAATGGCGATCGGCGTGATTTCAGGAGATAGCCCAAAGTCCTTTATCACTGCCTCTTTATTAAATCCACCTATTTGATGCACAACCTGGCCACGGTGGTGTGCCTCCACTGTCATCAATGATGCAGCGAGTCCAGCATCATAAAGAGCTCCGGTCCTAAGAGTTCCATCGGGCTGTGTAGTGACCGCCGCCACCAAAATGAGCGCCGAAGCCTTGGGGCTCCACACTTTATTGAAGCCGACCATCGAATCTACTAATTGTGCGAAGCGATGATCTCCACGACGTGCAACCACAAATCGCCATGGTTGCGAATTGTTTGAAGATGGCGCCCAGCGAGCAGCCTCCAGAATGCCAGTCAAATCAGGGATTGAAATCTCTGCATTGCCATCGTATGAGCGAGGACTCCATCGCTCAGCCAAAATTGGGTGGATTTCTACCGAACTGTCTGCTTTTTTTCTCATAATCCCTTAACAAATATTGGTTCGTGTTTATTTCAACCCTATACTTCCGCAATACCCATCGACAGGGCCGCCGGTGTCATTGTGATCTTAGATACTGGTTTGGAGAGCCC
>DAIOGE010000142.1:0-2290 GCA_036745375.1 Candidatus Nanopelagicaceae bacterium | reverse complement strand
CTTCTGCTGTGCTTGTTCAATTTGAGTGAGTAACTCTCCTCCAAAATTGAATATCAATGATTCTGGTGCGGATTCTGCAATCTGCATTATTTGATCAAAGAGAGCGCTCTCGTATTTGCGAGTATTAGATTTGCTCGAAGCGAGCATCGCGAGAAGTGGAACGAGAAATGCGGTCGCTAAAAATATAAGAGCGATTACCTCGCCACAACTGGGAAGCAGCCAGTGAATTATGGTGACACCGGCAGTTCCGGATATGAGAGCTGCTAGCCAAGGAGATGCGATCCGTAACCATAAATCTTGTGCGAGCTCGACATCATTGATTATCTGACTCAATAAATTACCGCGATGGAGCTCGGCATAGTCGGTAGGTAATAAGCGACTAAAGCGTTCATATATCTTGACTCGCAGCGCCGTCTGCACTTTAAGCGCACCGTTGTGCTCCAAAATGCGACTGGCATATTTGAGTACTCCGCGCGAGAGTCCAAAAAATCTCACGCTTACGATTGCGACTTCGAGTACGAGAACTGGTGGCCTGGTGGAAGCCATCGAGATCAGCCAAGCGCTGGTGGCCAAAAGCCCAACGGCCGCTCCTAGTGAAGCGCCTCCAAGGAGCACTGCTCCCACTAATTCACGCCAATACTGGCGGAAGATTCGAACCACGCTCCTCATACGCTCACGCCCATGTGAGTAACAACTGTAGAAGCACCTATCAGTAGTTCACGGTGCGAGATTACAAGAATCATTGCACCCTCACCTGCCTTAGTGGCGAGAAGTTTTGCGATGGTGTTCTCCGAAATATCATCGACAGAAGCGGTGGGTTCATCGAGAATGATGACGGGAGACTCTTTAAGAATGGCTCGAGCAAGTGCGACTTTGCGAAGTTGTCCGACCGATAACCTCTGTTGCACCGTTCCCAATTCTGTTTGCAGGCCCTGAGGAAGATCGGTTGGGTTCAAATCCACGCTAATCAAAAGTTTGCTGAGCTCGTCCTCGCTTGCACCTGGTTTAGCGTGGCGCAATATCTGAGCCACGGTTCCAAGTGGGAACTTTGGCTCTTGTGGTTGCCAAGCTATCTGGCGGCGCCAAGCGGAGAGGTCAAGATCTTTTAGATTCTTCTCGCCAACCGAAGTAATTACCGTTACCTCACCCGAGGTAGGTTGAATAAAGCCCAATAAAACCGCTGCCAGAGTTGATTTTCCGCTGCCAGAAGGTCCAACTAGAGCGTGCACCTCGCCCCGCGAGATCTTGCCTGCTGGGATTCGAATCTCATTTCTATCTTGGTAGCTCACCACGAAATCACTCCAGGCGATAGCGCTGAGATCCTGAAGATCATCCCCACCAGGGCGAGCGGGCTTCTCCAAGATTGCAAAGAGTTGATTGAAGGCCGCCACTCCATCAGCCGCAGCGTGAAAGAAAGCGGAGACTTGTCGAATCGGCCAATAAACCTCAGGTGCGAGAACAAGGACGAGTAATCCAACCGAGAGTGGCATCGAACCGTTAACAAGTCTTAAGCCGATCGTGACTGCTAGGAGTGCAACTGAAAGTGTGGCAATTAACTCTAATGCGAGCGAAGAGAGAAAGGAGATACGCAAGACTTGCATTGTCTCGACCCGATATCTCTCGCCGACGTCATGCAGTTTCTTGCTCTGCAACTTTTCACGGCCGTAGACTTTAAGAGTTGTTAATCCACTCAAGAGATCTAGAAAATATCCGCTTAGCAAACCTAGAGTCTGCCATTTCTTCTCGGTGGCACTAGCGGTGAATCTGCCAATCAGTATTCCAAAGATCGGTATGAGCGGAATCGTAAGAAGAATTATTAAGCCGGATTTCCAATCCCGAAATGTGATCGTGACCCCAACCAATATCGGAACAACTACTGCAATAAATAATTGAGGCAAAAATTTGGCGAAGTATCCATCGAGATTATTGATGCCTTTTGTAACTAGTACCGCTAGAGCTGCAGTCCCCTGTTCTTGCGAGTCAACTCCGCCATTCTCCAAAGTCTTTGCCATTACTTGGGTTCGTAACTCGTTACGCATTTTGCTACTTGCCCGAACCGCAATTCGATCGTTGATGTATGCAAGAAGAGCGCGACCAAGAAATACAAGTGCTAGAGCAAGCACTTCCGAATGTACGCTGGCAAAGGTTTTCTTATGCTGGAAAAATTTGCAGATCAGGTCGACAAGTAAAAGTGCTTGCGTGATAGTCAAAACTGCACCCAAGGTGGCGATCAGAACCAGGGTGAAAATAAAACCCCGGCTGCTTCGGGAGTACCGCAGCAGCCGGGGGT
>DAIOGE010000141.1:0-2299 GCA_036745375.1 Candidatus Nanopelagicaceae bacterium | reverse complement strand
GCCATAAATTAAAGGGCTCGCGCCATTTGATCGGCTTGCTTTGCGCTCTCTGTTGGAGTGAGTGGAGATGCAATCTGACCAATTAACCAGTGCAAGACGGTGCCAGAGGATTCGCCAAAGAGTGAGGCGAGTGAAGATTTAATCAATTGCCAGAGTGGGTGATCGGTGACAGTGACAAATTTGGCGATATCGAGTGGGTCGGTCTCAACCATTTTGCGAAGAGCTGGGTCTTTAGAAATTTCAATGGAGAGGGCGTGGAGGGCGTCACGTTTGGTGGGGGCTTTTCGGGCAAGCTCAGCGAGGCGTTGAATTTCGGATTCAACGAGCGAGAGCATCATCTCTTCTTTGTCGCTGAAGTGGTTGTAAACCGTCGCGCGTGAGACTTCGGCACGAGCAGCAATATCGTTCATATTCGATTCGTAAGAGCCGACCTCAGTGATAACGATCTTGGCGCCAGAGAGAATTGCGGTACGGGAACGCTGATTGGTTGCCATGGCTGGATTGAGCTTTCGATAAGGCTCGCGTTGGTGCTAATTACGCGGCGTCATCCACCACAGTGAGAGTAGGTGCTTCGTGAGTTCGAACTTGAGCCGTAACGGTCAAGAGAACTTCACCCAACGAGATATCCAGGGCGCTGCAGATTGCATTGAGGAGTTCTGACGAGGCCTCTTTCTGTCCGCGCTCGACCTCCGAAAGATAACCCAATGAGACGCGAGCGCTCCTAGCTACATCGCGCAGGGTGCGTCCCTGGCTGATGCGCGCTGAACGTAGCGCAGAGCCAATGTGGGAGCGGAGAAGAATCACGGGATAAGGATACGGGTAAAGGTGGCTAATGCGCTCTCTATAGTTGCGTGGCGAATCTGAGCGCGATCTCCCGCCAGCGCTAACTGCACCGTGCTCGTCCCATTTTTGCTATCAATCGCAATCCAGACCGTTCCGGCTTTCTGTCCATAGGCACGTCCAGGTCCAGCAACTCCAGTTGTAGCAATAGCGAAGTCGGTTTTGAACTGAGTTCGCGCACTCTGCGCCATCAGGATTGCCACCTCTTCCGAGACGGCGGTATGTTTATTGAGAACCCGCTTGGCAACTCCCAAAAATTTGGTCTTGCTTACATCGCTGTAAGTTATAAACCCACCCTGAAAGACCGCTGAAGATCCTGCGACGGAGGTGAAGGCCTCTGCCAATCCCCCGCCGGTGATCGATTCTGCGGTGCTGACCGTGAGTCCGCGGCGCTTGAGGATCTTGATGAGTTGAGCGGCCTGCTCATTTACTGGCATTTTGGATTACCTTTTTAAAGTAGTCGTAGCCAGTTGTAATCGTGATGGCGATTGTTGCCGCCATAAAAATATCGCGCGGCAGGTGCAACCAATGCGGCAGCGGGAGGATGTAGAAACCGATTCCAAAGCCCTGCATCATGGTTTTGAGTTTGCCACCCTTGCTGGCAGGAATTACCCCACCTTTAATGACTGCAAGGCGAAGCAGCGTTACGGAGATTTCGCGGAACAAGATCACGATAGTTACCCACCACCACAACTTTCCTTGAATCGATAGTCCGATCATCGCGGTACCAATGGCCGCCTTGTCGGCTACAGGATCAAGGAAAGTTCCAAAGCTGGTCACTTGATTTCGCGAGCGGGCTAGGCGCCCATCCATTAAATCCGTGACTCCAACTAAAAAGAATCCACACCATGCAATAACGCGCCAGAGTGAATTGTCACCACCATCTTTGAAAAGAGCATATGCGCAAAATGGGAGAGCCAGAAAGCGCAGGATGGTAAGCGCATTAGGAAGATTGAGTGTCCGCGCCTTTGGTGTGCTCATTGGTGCCATGCTACCTGTCGCCGCCTTACTTTTGCGTGAAGGCTTCGAAATCAGGGGCTAATTAGCCTTGAGAGGATGCGCCAGGTCCAAATTGCAGGTGTACTACTTCGCCAGTTGCACCGGGAGCGCCTGCATCGTGACCATTAACATTCAAATCAACGGCTCCTGCGTTGCCGATCGTGAAATTAATCAATTGACTGTCATCGAAAGACTTTGATTGACCAGTCACCAAATTGCCTACGAACAACTGTGCTCCTGAACTATCTGTTACTGCCAGCCAGGTCGAACCAGAGCTAGCTGTCACGACGACTGAAACTGGTGAAGTCTTGGTTGCCACGGCGGTAGTCCCGGCAGGGGCCGCGCCAGTGGTTGAGGTAGTCGCCGTTGTTGATGTTGTAGAAGTTGTTTGAAGAGGTTGGGTTGTCGTAGATGAGCTTGTGATTTTCTTCTTTGCGGAATGAACAAATGAAGCACCTGT
>DAIOGE010000140.1:1205-2332 GCA_036745375.1 Candidatus Nanopelagicaceae bacterium | reverse complement strand
TCAGCAACTCCTACTAGCCCGGCATCATTTCCAAGTTCAGCGACAAGTACCTTTGGAAGTGGGTGCTTGCCAGAAAATGGCATGTACTTCTCAATTGCAAGTCGAGTTGGCTTCATCAAGAGTTCACCTGCATCAATGACACCACCACCGATGACGACGCAGGCCGGATCAACAATCACGCAGAGTGATGCAATACCAGCACCCAGCCAATCCCCTGTCGTATTGAATGCTTCGACGGCTAGTGGATCTCCTTCGCGCGCAGCATCTGTGATGTGATTTCCTTTTATGCCCTCAACTGTTCCATCTCCCCGCGCCAATAAGGAGTTAGCACGAGTTGGGTCCAGTTGAATTGCTTCAAGAAGATGTCGATGAAGCGCCGATCCAGAGGCATATTGTTCGAAGCATCCGTATGAACCACATCCACAGAGATGACCCCCAGGGACTAAACGCATATGACCAAACTCTGCCGCAACACCAAATGCTCCGCGATAGAGCTCTCCATTATTAACAAGTCCTCCGCCAATACCTGTGCCGACGGTGACCATCATGATCTCGCTCTCGCCGCGGCCAGCTCCATAAATGGCTTCGCCCCAGGCAGCTGCATTTGCATCATTTTCAATGACGACTGGAAGATTGATTTCGCGGGAGATTTCCGCCTTCAGATTGATGCCATTCCAACCTGCGATATTTGGAGTAGCGAGCATGGTCTGGCGATCAGATGAGACAAATCCTGCTGCAGATATTCCTACAGAACTCGCCTCGTGTTGGGCGAGCAACTCTTGGATGACGCCGATAATCGTTTCAGTGAGCGCGGCGCCCCCGGCCTTTGGCGTATCTTCGCGGTGAGTTGTGAGGATATTTCCTGTTGCGTCAACGACTCCACCGAGAACCTTGGTTCCCCCAATATCTACACCAATGCTGAAATTCTCCACCTGCGAAGATTACCTTGCGATAGCCCATGAAAGTTCGCGCCTTTCCCACTAGCGTTCTCGCATGATTGAGACGTACCTGCCGGCACTGGTGCCGCACCCAACGACGGGCAACATCACCAACATCATTACCGATCGGGCGGCCAAAGAGCCAAACCGGGTTCTGCTCTCCCGCCCATTGGGAGATGGGTGGCAGCC
>DAIOGE010000140.1:0-1105 GCA_036745375.1 Candidatus Nanopelagicaceae bacterium | reverse complement strand
CCTCGACGAACGTCTCGCTTCAATCGGGCCAGAAGATTTGATGACCTTGATTTACACCTCTGGAACTACTGGAAATCCAAAGGGTGTCACCTTTACTCATGCCAACTTCATGTCAGAGTGCGCAAACGTTGTCCTCTATGCGCGAGTCGAATTTCTAAAGCCCGGTGGCTCCACACTCCTCTTCCTTCCCATCGCGCATGTATTCGGTCGCATGATTCAGTTCGGCGCAATTCATGCCGGTCTACACCTCGCCCACTGCGGAGATATCAGTCGTCTGCCACAAGATTTGGGGACGTTTAAGCCAACCCTGGTCTTAGCAGTACCGCGAATATTCGAGAAGGTATTCAACAGCGCCGAGACGAAAGCAATTGAATCCGGTAAAGCCAAGATATTCAACAAAGCGGTTAGCACAGCGGTGGAATATTCGCAGGGGCTCGACTCTGGAACCATCTCAGCAAAGGTGCGCGCACTCCATCTCGTCTTTGACAAGCTGGTCTATTCCAAAATTAGAACCGGCCTTGG
The DNA here is from genome assembly GCA_036745375.1 of Candidatus Nanopelagicaceae bacterium. Lineage (GTDB taxonomy): Bacteria > Actinomycetota > Actinomycetes > Nanopelagicales > Nanopelagicaceae > PALSA-747. The sequence continues at coordinate 583 of DAIOGE010000140.1, read as the reverse complement.
CGGTCGCGTCGACGCGGCTATTTCTGGTGGAGCACCTTTGAGTCCACGCCTGGGACATTTCTTCCGCGGCGCTGGTATCAACATCCTCGAGGGTTACGGATTAACAGAGACAACGGCGGCATCAACTCTTAACGTCCGTTCTGCGCAGAAGATTGGAAGTGTTGGTCGACCTATCCCAGGTACGCGCATCAAACTCGCAGAAGATGGTGAGGTCCTTATCCAGGGCGATGTTGTCATGCAGGGTTACTGGAACAACGAGGCCTCAACTCAGGAGTGCATGACCGAAGATGGGTTTTTCAAGACGGGTGATCTCGGGCATATTGATGGCGATGGTTACCTCAGCATCGTTGGTCGCAAGAAAGAGATCATCGTAACTTCAGGCGGAAAGAACGTTGCACCTGAAATTCTGGAAGACCGGCTCCGCTCGCATCCTCTCATCAGCCAGTGCATGGTCGTCGGAGATAACAAGCCATTTATCGCCGCCCTGATCACCTTGGACCCTGATTCTTTGAAGACTTGGGCCACAAACAATAAGAAGGCCGGGGCAACAGCAGCAGATCTCGCCAAGGATCCTGCCTTGATC
>DAIOGE010000139.1:0-2351 GCA_036745375.1 Candidatus Nanopelagicaceae bacterium | reverse complement strand
ACAAAGTGCGTTGTGAGGGACTCGAACCCCCGACCCGGTGATTAAGAGTCACCTGCTCTACCAACTGAGCTAACAACGCGGGATACTGCTGTGCGGAGCAGACCCTATCAGCGCCCCGAGGGGCTAGGCAAAGCGCTCCACACGCTCATTTTGCCGCTGATTTCGTGATTTAAGCGTGCTCTTTATAGCGCTCGTATGAGTTTTTGATCTCTTCCTCGGCGGCCAGATGATCAACCCAATCGCCACCATGAACCTGCTTTCCAGGTTCGAGAGTCTTGTAGACCTCGAAGAAGTGCTTGATCTCATCAAGTTCGTATGAGGCAACATCGTTGATGTCACGAATTCCATTTTTGCGAATGTCACCAGCTGCGACGCACAACAATTTATCGTCGCCACCTTTTTCATCAACCATGCGGAACATTCCGACGACGCGACAAGAAACTATGCAGCCAGGAAATGTTGGTTCATCAAGCATTACTAATGCATCGAGTGGATCACCATCAAGTGAGAGAGTGTTCTTTACATAGCCGTAGTCATGTGGGAATCGCGTTGCAGTAAAGAGCATGCGATCCAAACGAATCTCGCCGGTGCGATGATCGACTTCATACTTGTTACGACTTCCCGCTGGAATCTCGATCATTACATCGAAGATCATGTCTGACAATGCGGGCTCCTGACGTAGTACTACTTTGGATATCGGGCCTTGCCTTTGCTACTAGCAATTGCCGGTAGCTAAATAGTGGGGTGATCGACGGGGCTCGAACCCGCGACATCTCGGACCACAACCGAGTGCTCTACCAGCTGAGCTACGACCACCATGGAGTCGGAATTCTACTGTACTTAATTGGGTACAAATATTGTCTTGCGGTAGTACTCCAGCTCTTCAATGGAGTCGCGAATATCACCTAGGGCGCGGTGGTTACCGGTCTTCTTGGGGGCAGCAAAGTAGACCTTCGGGTACCAACGGCGAGCCAACTCCTTGATGGAGGAGACATCCACGGTGCGATAGTGCAGGTAGTTGTTGACCTCGGGCAGGAAGCGGGAGATGAAGGTGCGGTCGACCGAGACCGAGTTGCCGGCCAAGGGGGATTTTCCGACCCCAGGGGCATATTTATTGAGGTACTCCAAAATCGTAGATTGGGCCTGCTCGAGGGAGACCCCCTCTGGAATCTCAGTGATCAGGCCAGAGCTGGTATGCATCTCGCGGACAAAGTCGTTCATGCCATCCAGGGCCTCTTGCGGGGCGTGGATCACCAGATCGACACCTTCGCCGAGGATATTGAGCTGGGAATCGGTCACAAGGACCGCGATCTCGACCAGCACATCCTTCTCTAGATCTAAGCCGGTCATCTCGCAATCGACCCAGATCAGATTCGGCGCTTCATTACCCATGGCCCAACCTTAGGGCACGAGGTTAGGAGGGGTCGATTTCACTTTCCGTTCACCTTTTAGACATCTTGGCTCCATTATTTAAAACCCAAAAGGGTTAATCATTCCCTCGTGAGTTCAACTTTGACCCAGCCCCCCGCAACCATTCCTCCGAAGCGGGAGATCACGACCAAGCCGCGGCTCTCAGATCGCATCTTCCGAGGTGTCGTTACCTCAGGTGGCTTGTCATCCTTGGTGATCCTCGGATTGATTCTTATCTTCCTTTTATTTAATGGATACAACACATTAAAGACTCAAGGCATCCACTTCTTAACCAGCAGCAACTGGCAAGCGGCTGTCAACGATGCGGGACAAGTTGATCCTAAGAACTCGCACTTTGGAATAGCTGCAATGTTGATCGGCACCATGATCGTGGCCATCATTGCCGTGGTTGTGGGAGTACCGATCAGTGTTGGTTCCGCGATCTATCTAACTTTTTATGCCCCTGAGTTTGTAAAGAAAGTAATGGTCTCCGCCATTGATCTCATGGCTGCCTTTCCTTCAGTCCTGTTTGGTCTTTGGGGATTTTTCGTACTAGAGAGTTCGGGTGAGTATTGGGCCAAGTTGCTCAATAAATATTTCTCATGGATTCCGTTCTTTAAGTTGCCAGCGCCTTACGTATCGCGCTCGCCATTTATTGCAGGGCTAGTACTTGCGATCATGATCATTCCGATCGTTACATCTATCTCACGTGAAATTTTCTCGCAAACACCGCTCGATCGAATTCAAGCCGCATACGCACTTGGCGGCACCCGCTTTGCGATGTTGCGCGCCGTTGCTTTTCCTTATGCGCGCTCTGGAATTGTCGGTGGAGTTATGTTGGGCTTGGGCCGTGCGATGGGCGAAACCGTAGCGGTTTACACAGTGCTCAATATTGTTTACCAAGTTAACTGGCACATCTTGTTTAGCGCCGGCGGAAACGT
>DAIOGE010000138.1:0-2369 GCA_036745375.1 Candidatus Nanopelagicaceae bacterium | reverse complement strand
TTGAATTCACGGGCGATGCAATGGCTCAAACGACGCGCGTTATCAATCGCATTGAGGCGATTACATCAAAGCACGCTGCGGCGGCGCAGTACCGTCCATCTAGTATCCGGTGAGCGTAGTGATTGAGGGCTGGAACCATCTGCGTAGCGGAAAGGTAAGAGATCTCTATACAAATACAAACGGAGAGCTCCTGATTGTTGCGAGTGATCGCATCTCTGCCTTTGATTACATCTTGCCAACACCAATTCCTGGCAAAGGAAAACTGTTAACCCAACTCTCGCTCTTTTGGTTTGAGATGTTCTCCGATTTGGTTCCTAATCATTTAATCTCGACTGATGTTCCAAGCGAAGTAAAGGATCGTGCGGTAATTGTTAAACCTCTAGAGATGTTTCCCATCGAATGTGTGGCTCGTGGATACCTCACCGGTTCAGGTTGGGTGGAGTATCAAAAGACGCAATCTGTCACAGGTATTGAACTTCCTGCAGGACTCCTCGACGGATCTAAACTTCCTGAAAATATTTTTACACCTGCAACAAAGGCCGAGATGGGAGATCACGATGAAAATATCACTTTCGCTCGTGCAGCCACGATTGTCGGTGAAGAGGATGCCGAGCGACTTCGGGAGCTAACACTGCTTCTTTATTCAACGGCACATGACTATGCGGCAACGCGCGGAATCATCTTGGCTGATACCAAATTTGAATTCGGACGAGACCACGAAGGTAAGATATCTCTTGGCGACGAAGCCCTCACCCCCGACTCCTCAAGATTTTGGTCAGCTGATACGTGGAAACCTGGTGGAGCGCAACCATCTTTTGATAAGCAATATGTTCGCGATTGGCTCCTCGCCTCTGGATGGGATCGAAAGAGCCCTCCTCCTGAATTACCAGCTGATGTCGTTGAAAAGACTCGTGAGCGATACGAAGCCGCTTTCACGTTACTGACCGGAAGGAATATCTAATGGCCACAATCGTCGTGGAAGTTATGCTCAAGCCCGAGATCCTCGATCCGCAGGGTCAAGCGGTCGCCGCCGCTCTTCCCCGTTTAGGTTTCACCTTCGCCAAAGCTGTCCGTCAGGGCAAGCGCTTTGAAATCGAAGTCGAAGGCACACCCACGGAAGCGCAATTGGCTGATATTGAGAAGGCGGCCGAAACCCTGCTCTCCAATCCGGTCATTGAAACCTTTGTAGTAAAGGTCGAGGCCTAATGCGCATTGGAGTCGTAACTTTTCCCGGATCGCTCGATGATTCATCAGCGCTTCGGGCTATTCGATTGGCTGGTGGAACTCCCGTTCCTCTCTTTCATGCCAGTGATGATCTAAAAGAGGTAGAGGCTGTAGTCCTGCCTGGCGGATTTTCTTACGGCGATTACTTAAGGTGCGGTGCGATCTCTCGATTTGCTCCGATCATGTCATCCATCATCATTGCAGCAGAACATGGATTTCCTGTGCTGGGAATTTGTAATGGTTTTCAGATTCTCTGCGAATCTCATCTCTTGCCAGGTGCGCTCACTCGCAATCAAGGTCTGCACTTTGTCTGCACCGACCAACCCCTTATTGTTGAAAATAACACGACACCGTGGACATCTGGATACTCCAAAGGTGATCGATTGGTCATTCCTATTAAAAATGGTGAAGGTTCTTTCCAAGCCAGTGCACAAACTCTCGCCGAGCTAGAGTCTGAGGGTCGCGTAGTCCTTCGTTACGCGGATAAGAATCCCAATGGTTCCAAGAACGACATTGCCGGTATTACTAATGCGCGTGGAAATGTAGTTGGTGTGATGCCACATCCGGAACAAGCGATTGAATCATTAACTGGTCCTAGTGAAGATGGGTTGAAATTCTTCACCTCGGTTCTACAGAGCATGGTGGGTCGATAATGGCGCTAGATACTGTTGCAAATGCCGCAGCACATCCAGAGGCGGTTCAACCATGGCGTGAGCTTGGACTTAAAGAAGATGAATACGCCCGCATCAAAGAGATATTAGGACGACGTCCAACTGCATCTGAACTCGCGATGTATTCGGTGATGTGGTCCGAACACTGCTCTTATAAATCCTCGAAGGTACATTTAAAACAATTTGGTGAGAAGGCTCCACACTCTGATGCTCTGCTTGTGGGTATAGGTGAGAACGCTGGCGTTGTAGATATTGGTCAGGGTTATGCAGTCACTTTCAAGATCGAGTCACACAACCACCCTTCATTTGTTGAGCCATATCAAGGCGCAGCGACTGGTGTCGGTGGAATCGTTCGAGATATTTTGACGATGGGTGCACGACCTATTGCTGTTATGGATCCACTCCGATTTGGTCCTGCAGATGCCCCAGATACTCGTCGAGTACTCCCTGGCATTGTGGCTGGCGTCGGAGGCT
>DAIOGE010000137.1:0-2370 GCA_036745375.1 Candidatus Nanopelagicaceae bacterium | reverse complement strand
CAAGTCATTGCCTATGAGATGGCTATTGCCCGTGGCAATGACGTTGATCAGCCTCGTAACTTGGCTAAATCTGTCACGGTGGAATAAGTGTTCAAAGACCTACCACTTGCTCGGAAAGTAGCGATGTTTAGAGCAGTGCGTTGGTCGATCTTCCTCTTTATCGGGTTTCTACTGGTTACAGAGCAGGTACTCAATCAAAGCTACCTCTACCATTTCGATCATTGGATTAAAGCGCTCAAACACCATACCTTCAAAGGGATGTCGAGCCATATTCTCTTAGCAATGGATGACCTAGGGCTCAGAAGTTTCACTGCCAGCATATTGCTGATTACTGCCGCATGGTTTGGATGGAGATTTAAATCCTGGCGCCCGATCTATCTATCGGCCTCAGCTTTACTTTTATTAAATGGTGTCGTTGGTTTATCTAAGTTGATCTTTGGCAGGACCAAACCTCGTCTATCTCTCGATCTCTTGCATGCTGGCGGCCTCTCATATCCAAGTGGTCACTCCGCGAATGCACTCCTCACATGGGGCATGACTGCCTATATTCTCTATCGCTATGCCTTTCATAGCCGTTCACATCTGATCTTTCTCCAGGTGATTGTCGGAGTTTTGACGACTACGGTTTATGCAGCATCGTTGATCCGCAATACTCATTGGTTCTCAGATCTCCTCGGAGGAGTCCTGATTGGTGGATCTTTACTTGTATTCTTAATTGCAATCGATCGAGCCTGGCCTTCAGAGAGGCAACCCACATGATCTTTGGAATCGGCATTGATGTCGTAGATATCGCTCGCTTCGAGGAGTCGCTCATCCGAACCCCCGCACTTAAGGCGCGACTCTTTAAAGGAGTCGAGCTAGAGCGCCCACTGCATGGCCTGGCAGCGCGCTTTGCTGCAAAGGAGGCGATCGCAAAAGCGATGGATGCGAAGGGGCTCTTTCATTGGCATGATGTTGAAGTGATCAACCTTGAGAGTGGAAAACCAACCTTTCTTCTCTCGGGTGAGACTGAGAAATATTTACAGGGCAAGAAGGTGCACCTCTCACTCTCCCACGACGCAGGTATTGCATCAGCGATGGTGGTGATCGAAGAGTGAGTGATCCACGCGCCTATGTTGAAGTCGATCTCACCGCTATCGCATCTAACATTGCACACTTTAAGAGCGATACCGATGCCGAGATCTTAGCGGTCGTTAAAGCAGATGCCTATGGTCATGGTTTGGTCGAGGTATCACGTACCGCACTTGCATCTGGGGCAACCTGGCTCGGCACCGCGCTCTTAGAAGAGGCGCTCTTACTTCGCGAAGCCGGAATAACAGCACCAGTGCTCGCATGGCTTACACCGCCTGGCGAAGATTTTGACATGGCACTGCAACGCAACATTGATCTTTCGATTTCATCACTCGCACTTCTTGATGAAGTTCTAGCTGCAGGTGCTCGCACTGGCATAAAGCCCCGGATCCACATCGAGGTCGATACCGGAATGACTCGCGGGGGATTCTTAGAGGAGTGGGATCCATTCTTGCTTCGTCTGCGCGAGGTAAAAAATGATCTCCATGTTGTTGGATACTGGACCCATTTTGCGCGCGCTGACGAACCCGATTCAGATTTCACTGAACAGCAATTGATTCTCTTCAACGTCTTGCTCAATGCCCTTCAGAGCGAAGGAGTCTTCCCAGAGATTGTGCATGCTGCGAATTCAGCTGGTGCAATTGCTCATCCACGATCACATAAGCAGATGATCCGTCTTGGTATCGCTATGTATGGACTGAGCCCGGATATTTCTACGATGGGTTCATCTGAAAAACTTGGCCTCAGGCCTGCGATGAGCATCAAAGCAAAGCTCGTTAACGTCAAACGAGTTCCGGCGCTCTCTCGGGTCGGATATGGCGGTACCGGCGTCACTGATACCGATACCCAATTAGGAATCGTCTGCATGGGTTATAGCGATGGCCTTCCGCGTCGAGCTGACTCCACGGCAGGCGTCTCCTATAACGGCGATTTAGCAAGGCTAATAGGTCGAGTTTCGATGGATCAATGTGTGGTGGATTTGGGTGCGGATAGCACCGCTCGTGCGGGCGACTATGTGACTGTGATTGGCGAAGACGGTTTTAGCGCCGATGATTGGGCGAGCGCCGCCGGCACTATTAATTATGAAATCACCACAAGAATTGCCACCCGACTGCCTAGAATCTACCATCGGTAATTATTCAGGTCGCTAACGATCTTAAGATTTCTTCAATGAGGAGGACGCGTCGTGGCGAACGAGCATGCACTTCTCGCCGTTGACGGCGTTAACGTCAACTTTGGCGGCCTTAAAGCGTTAACTGATGTGCACTGTCGTGTAAATCCTGGTGAAGTCGTAGGGCT
>DAIOGE010000136.1:0-2378 GCA_036745375.1 Candidatus Nanopelagicaceae bacterium | reverse complement strand
GAGGGTAGAGAGCGTAAGACTGGAAAACCATCGCGATATCGCGATCTTTTGGAGCAACATCTGTTACATCGCGATCGCCGATGCGGATCGAACCATTGTCGACCTCTTCTAGACCAGCAAGCATGCGAAGTGATGTTGACTTACCGCAACCAGATGGACCTACGAGTACAAGAAACTCGCCATCGTTTACGGTGAGGTTTAGCTTGTCGACTGCTGGCTTAGTTGTGCCAGGGTAGATTCGAGAAGCGTTTTCAAATACGACTGATGCCATGAGTTATTCACTCCTTCTCCGGGCAGGTACGTGCCCGACGATCCGTTGGATGAAGGTAAAGCCCCAACTGGCGGAAGCCCGTTGGTGGGTAAAGATTAGCCACATTGTCCGTCTTTACCAAGGTGTAGCAGGGCTCTGCCATTTGGCGCCGCGCTACCCTTGACCTATGGCGCCCAAGCCCCCGATAGGCAGTACCGGCCAGCTGGTCTTAGATCTGCTCCTGGTCCTCCTCTTCATCGTTGTGGCTGGCATCTTCGTCGCCGCCGAGATCGCCCTGATCTCACTCCGAGAGTCCCAGCTTCGCCAGATGGAGGCGGCAGGGGTTAAGCCCAAGAGGACAGCCCGCTTGGCAAAGCTGACCACCAATCCCAATAGATTTTTAGCCGCCGCTCAGGTGGGCGTCACCTTCTGCGGCTTTCTCTCTGCTGCCCTGGGTTCAGAGCGGATTGGAACCTCCTTTGTAATCCCGATCTTGCAGAGGTGGGGGTTATCCCATGGCCTCAGCACCGCTATCTCAGTGGTCTTCGTGACGCTGATGATCGCCTATGTATCTCTTGTGATTGGCGAACTGGTGCCTAAGCGCCTTGCCTTGTACCGGACTGAGCAGATTGCGCTCGCTGCTGCTCCGAGCATTGATCGCATCGCTAACGTCTTTCGTCCCATCATTTGGGTCCTCTCAAAATCCACCGACACCATCGTCAAGCTCTTCGGTTTAAAGGCTCAGGAAGTTCGCTCAGAAATTTCAGAGGCAGAACTTGTGGACTTAGTTACTGGCCATGCCGCGCTTTCGGATGAAGAGCGTGACATCGTTGAGGATGTATTTACCGCGGGTGACTTAGTACTCCACGAGATTATGGTCCCGCGCACCGAAGTTGATTTCCTTGATGTTGGATTGACTTTGGCAGAGGCAAAAGTTGTTGCGATCCGCACGGCTCACTCACGCTACCCAGTGACTCGTGGCTCAAGCGATGAGGTAATCGGATTTTTACACGTGCGGGATCTTTTAAATCTTCGCGATGAAGATATGAACAAGACTCTGCTCGACATCATGCGCCCTGTGATTTTTCTACCTGGAACCAAGGGTGTCTTACCTGCCTTGACTGAGATGCGTATAAAGCGTTCGCACCTCGCTATCGTTCTTGACGAATATGGCGGCACAGATGGAATTGTGACCCTCGAAGATATCGTCGAGTGCTTTATCGGTGAGATCGAGGATGAGTACGACGAGCCCGAGAGCGAAGTGACGGCTCAACCACGCACCGGTGATTTCGAGGTCGATGCCCTGATCTCACTGGAGGATCTCAAGGAACAGACTGGAATTGAACTTCCTGAGGGACCATATGAGACCGTAGGTGGATTTGTGATGCATTGGTTGGGTCGCCTTCCAGCCGTTCACGATGTAATAACCATTCCTGGTGTTCGAATTACAGTCCTGACTCTGGAAGGCAAGCGGGCTGGCCAATTATTGATCTCGAGCGCGCTTTAGCACTCGGTAGGATGCGGTTATGTCTAAACCGCGCGTGCTCTCAGGAATCCAGCCTACAAATGGCTCATTTCACCTTGGAAATTATCTGGGGGCCGTTAAGCAGTGGGTTGAGCTTCAAGAGAGCCACGATGCCTTTTACTGCGTCGTTGATCTACACGCCTTAACTTCATCACCTGATCCGAAAGAGCTGCGCCAGAACACTTTGATCTCAGTGGCTCAACTCTTAGCCCTCGGTGTCGACCCCGAACATTGCACCCTCTTCGTGCAATCCCATGTCGTTGAGCACAACCAACTTGGTTGGGTTATGGAGTGCCTTACCGGTTTTGGCGAAGCGAGCCGCATGACTCAATTCAAGGACAAGTCGCAGAAGGTCGGCAACGATCGAATCGGCGTTGGCGTCTTTACTTATCCGATGCTGATGGCTGCAGACATTTTGCTCTATCAAGCTGATCAGGTTCCCGTTGGAGAAGATCAACGCCAACACATCGAGTTAACTCGCGATCTGGCTGCTCGATTCAATAGCCAATACGGAAAGACCTTTAGAATTCCAGAGGGATACATTCTTAAAGAGGGCGCCAAGATTTACGATCTCCAGGATCCAAACTCCAAGATGAGTAAGTC
>DAIOGE010000135.1:0-2405 GCA_036745375.1 Candidatus Nanopelagicaceae bacterium | reverse complement strand
GCGGTGAAGAGTTTCTGATAAGAACCAGGAAGACGCTTGCCTGCCATTACTTGGCGACTGCCCGCTCGCTCAGAGATTTAAGGGCTCGCAAACGATCTGAAGGCCAGACCGCGACAGTAGTAATACTGCACGGCAAAATATCGACGTGATACATGCTCTCAAGTGGGGCACTCATGGCGTATGCGGCAATCGCGCGAATAACAATATTGTGCGTGACAACGCAGATCTTCTTGCCAGGGTAGCGTTCAACTAAATCGTTGATACCTGCTTCCACGCGTGAATAAACCTCAACATACGACTCTCCGCCGCCGGGACGGTGAGCAGTAGAAGCCAACCAATCGCTCCAGTCCTCTGGATACGTCTCCATAACTTCTGTTGGAGTAAGCCCTTCCCAATTTCCGAAATCACACTCCACCCAGATGTCATCAAAGATTGGTTCTAGTCCGCTGGCAGCTCCAACTTCCTTAGCTGTCATGGTGGTCCGCTGAAGTGGGGAAGCAATAAGTACATCGGGTTTACGCGCTGCAATCTCCTTGGCCACTGCTTGCGCCTGGGCGATACCGGTCTCGGTCAGCGCCGGATTCATTGGACCAACCCCAGAGAATTTGCGGGTTGGGGTCAAGGTGGTCTCACCGTGGCGCACGAACCAGATAGTGGTTGGTACTTCAGTTGATACAAGTCGCGCCGTTAAATAATTAAGAATGGGTTTAGCGGCAGGTGTATCGCCGCCATCTAAAGCCTTGTTGGCTAGACGATCGGCATGTGAGTTCTCTTCGCGAGGAATCCATTGAAAAGTAATCAACTGCATCGGATGAATCGATCTAGCTTCCTTCGCTAAATCGCGCATCGCTGGGTGCTTGATCTGCCAACGACCCGACATCTGCTCCACGACAAGTTTGGAGTCCATTTTCACATGGATCGTTGCCTGAGGGTCTAACTCGTGAGCATTCCGCAGGCCAGCAATAAGTCCCGAGTACTCGGCGACGTTGTTTGAGGCGATTCCAATCGTGCCGTAGAGCTCATGGAGTACGACACCGTTTTCAGAGACGGTAGCACCAAATGCTGCAGGTCCAGGATTTCCGCGTGATCCGCCATCGGCGGTCACCACAAAGTCGCGCGCCATTAAATTCGAACCAAGATTCGACGACACTCTTCACAACGAATGACCTCATCGGCAGCAAGGCCTTTGATTCTCTCGAGTTCAATCGCGTTAATCGCCAAGTGGCAACCATCGCACTTATTACCAACCAAAAGCGCAGCACCGACCCCATGGGCGGAGGCCCGGACCTTGTCATAGAGCTCGACCAAGGCGGGGTCAATCTTCGGGGCTAGAGCGGCGCGGGCGGCGCTCAACTCTGCCAAAGTCTTATCGATCTCGGTCTTTGCATTTTCCAGACGAACATTTAGTTCTAGTTCTAACTTCTTCAACCCCACTTGATCATTAAGAAGCTCATCAACACGGGCTTTAACGCTATCGTGCTTCAACATTATTTCAAGTTCGCCATCTTCAAGATCTGCTTTGCGCTTTGCAAGAGTGATCAGTTCATGTTGCAGCTGCTCTAACTCTTTAGGAGTTCCAAGGCCGGAGTTAAGTCGGTTCTCATCCTTCTTCATGCGATCTTCAACCTGCTCAACATCAACCTCGCTGCGGCGCAGTTCGATAACGACATCGGCCAACTCGGTCTCGACCACAGCAAGTTCCACCGCTGTATTTTCGAGGCGGGTATGAATCGCGGCGATCTGCTCTATCTCTGGAAGTCCGGCTAACTTCACCTTGGCCTGCGTGATCTGAGAATCGATCAACTGCAGTTCGATTAGAAGATTTTGGTCCTCAGGGGTTGCCTTCACCAAAGCTCCGATCGTTTGTGGTGCTCACTATTGAGTTGCCCTACTTTAACTGAGAACGGCTGAGGCTAACAATCCGGTCTACCAATCCGATATGGAATCATTGCGGGGTGAGTACGGTCCGCCAGGCGACACCCCAGGATAAAGATGCGGTAATTGCAATTTGGCGCGCCTGCGATTTAGTTAAACCACAGAATGATCCATCACTCGATTTTGATCTGGCACTTCGCACAGCAACCTCCACCATCTTTGTGCTGGAGGATGCGGATCAACTTATTGGGGCTGTCATGGCTGGATTTGATGGACACCGCGGTTGGTTCTATTACCTCGGTGTGGCTCCTCACTTCCAAAGCGTCGGAAACGGACGCCTCCTCGTTGAATCAGCGGAGACTTGGCTATATGCCCAAGGTGCACCAAAGACGATGCTTATGGTCCGCGAGACCAATACAAAGGTAATCGCATTTTATGAGAAACTCGGATATACATTGGAAAATACCCGCGTACTAGGTAAAAGGAATTGAAAGGTCGTTCATGTCAGAGTATCTAGAAATGTCTCAAGA
>DAIOGE010000134.1:0-2408 GCA_036745375.1 Candidatus Nanopelagicaceae bacterium | reverse complement strand
CCAATGTCGAATCCAATGTCGAATCCAATGTCGAATCCAGATATGGAACTAATTTCGGCGGGAATAGAGCCACTTTCATTGGATCAACTTCGTGCTGATGCACTAGCAACGATCGCCGAGTCATTCCTGGCCGTGAGTGCAGATGAAAACCTCGCCCATGGGCGACCAGTAACTCTAAATCTGACGCTAGATCTGCCCACATTTCTAGGACTCAATGAAAATCCAGGAGTGCTTGCGGGTTATGGGGAAATTCCGGCATCCGCGGCAAGGTTGCTAGCAAAAGATGCCAAATGGCGCAGATTCATCACAGACCCTGTTACTGGAAACCTCCTCGATTATGGCCGACTCACTTATCAGCCTCCTCAACCACTCATCGATTTCATTGTCGCGCGAGACCGCAGGTGCAGATTTCCCGGTTGCCGCCAACCAGCCCGGGTATGCGATATCGATCATGCGATTCCCTGGGAAGAAGGCGGCAAGACCTCCAAAGAGAATCTAGGACTTCTCTGTCGAAGACATCACCGCATGAAGACACATGGTGGATGGGAGCTAGCTTCCTTTGAGGATGGCTCTTGCGAGTGGAAATCACCTGAGGGCAATATCTTCAAAGTCGCTGCGCGCTCAATAAATGAGGTGGCATGAGTGAAATTCAATGGGCTCCGTTAAAGTATGGCCACCACCCTGCAAATCCAAGGAGTTAAAAATGCTAAAAGGCTTTAAGGAATTTATTCTGCGCGGTAATGTCATCGATCTAGCCATCGCGGTTGTCGTCGGTGCAGCATTTACTGGAATCGTCACACAACTCACCAAATCATTCATTCAGCCACTCATTCAAGTCTTTGGTGGAGGTGGAATTCATGGTGGAGCATTCATTATTCATGGAGTAGCTTTTGATTGGGCAGCATTCATCAACTCAATCATCAACTTCTTGATCGTAGCCGCTGGTTTGTACTTCATCATCGTAGTTCCAGTGAATCGAATCGCTGCACACCGCCACCGCCAAGATGCAGCGGCGGCTCCAGCACCAGACCCAGAGGACGTGCAATTACTGCGCGAAATTAGAGATCTGCTTCGCAAGCAAAGTTAGAGGTCAACTCCTTCATTACTCTCCTCTAGGGATTTCTGTCTATTAGATCACACTTCCCTTGTGGAGAGGCATCATCATGTCTCCGATATCACCTTACGGTTGTCTGGATTTGTATTTACTTCGATCATAAATAGGCGCATCATGAAGTTGCAAAATCTTTTTGCGAATTCAGTGAAGGGCAGTACCCAAAGTGAAAGCACTTGTTTATGGTGGACCCGGAAAAAAGAGCTGGGTCGAAGTCCCAAATCCTAAAATTCAAAATCCAACCGATGTAATCGTTCGCTTGGATGCAACCACTATTTGTGGAACTGATTTACATATTCTTAAAGGTGACGTCCCCGCAGTAACAGTTGGTCGAATCTTGGGCCACGAAGGTGTTGGAAAAATTACTGAAGTTGGATCGTCCGTAACTAACCTGAAGGTTGGAGATCGAGTACTTATCTCGTGCATCAAGTCGTGTGGCTCCTGCGCAAATTGCAAAATGGGCCTCTATTCGCATTGTTTGGGTGACGAGGGTGTCTCAGGAATCGGATGGGTCTTTGGCCACCTTATTGACGGAACTCAAGCCGAGTATGTTCGCGTACCTTACGCAGAAAACTCACTCTATAAACTTCCAGAGAGTGTTTCAGATGAAGAGGGGGTCATGCTCTCCGATATCTTCCCAACCGGCTTTGAAATTGGAGTTCAGTATGGCTCGGTCAAGCCGGGAGATGTTGTCGCGGTCGTCGGTTCGGGTCCAATTGGACTAGCCGTCATTGCAACTGCAAGCCTCTATGGGGCAGCTCGCATCATCGCGATTGATCTAGATGCCAATCGTCTACAGAAGTCCCGCGAGTTTGGCGCCACCGACACTGTTAACTCCGGTGACTCCAATTGGAAAGAGCAGGTCATGGCTCTCACCGATGGAGCTGGAGTAGATGTGGCAGTAGAAGCAGTCGGGGTTCCAGACACATTCACAATGGCAACCGAAATCGTTCGCCCTGGTGGACACGTGGCCAACGTTGGAGTACATGGCAAGGAAGTGCCGCTGCACATTGAAAATCTCTGGATTCAGAACATCTTCATCAGCATGGGGCTAGTCAATACCAATACAACGCCAATGTTGCTGAAGCTTGTTGAGAGTAAGAAGTTGCCAGCCTCAAAAATGGTGACGCATCGATTCACTTTCGACCAGTTCATGGAGGCCTATGACACCTTCGGTCGTGCTGCTGAAACAAAGGCACTCAAGGTAGTGATTAGTAGGTAAAAGGTAATAGTCAACGAAGCAGGGAAATAGAAAGACGAGCAGTCAGTTGATTAACTGACTGCTCGCTCTTCGTGG
>DAIOGE010000133.1:0-2428 GCA_036745375.1 Candidatus Nanopelagicaceae bacterium | reverse complement strand
GAGGCAGAGATCAAGAGCACTCCACCAGTAACCAGGTATTGGGTTCCTGAGCTAAAGCCCAAGAGACCCATACCGTTATTGATAATTGCTACAACCAGTCCACCAAGAACTGCATCGCGCAACTTTCCTTTTCCTCCGAAGAGAGAAGTTCCGCCGATAACTGCAGCACCAACTGCGTAG
Organism: Candidatus Nanopelagicaceae bacterium; assembly: GCA_036745375.1. Lineage (GTDB taxonomy): Bacteria > Actinomycetota > Actinomycetes > Nanopelagicales > Nanopelagicaceae > PALSA-747. The sequence goes on along the minus strand of DAIOGE010000133.1, from coordinate 2,248 downwards.
AGCAGAGTGGTTCCGCCACCAGTGGTTGGGGAGATGGAGTTAGAGATCGATGCAAAGAGCATTCCGGCAACTCCAGCAAGACCAGAGCAGATCATGAATGCGATGGTGCGTACGCGACGAACATTGATACCTGAGCGACGAGCGGCTTCAGCGTTTCCACCAACTGCATAAAGGTGGCGACCAAAGACGGTGCGGTTAAGTACAAATGTTCCTGCAACCAATATTGCAAGCAGAACAGGAACGACAATCGGCATACCCTTGATGCTGCTGTTTGGTGGATTTCCGCGTTGTTCGTTCAAGACATACGTGGAACCCAAACCGAGAACTACTAAGAGAACATTCTTAGTGAGCCAGACTTTAAAGAGTTCAGATTTCAAATTCTTGCGACGACGGTGCAAGAGGCGATTGAGTCCAAGACCCACATAAAGCCCCAGACCGATGATGGCAAATAGCCAACTCTGTAGGGGAGTGAGGTTGTTGTTCTCAACTGCGATGATGAAGCGATCTTGTAGTGAGATCGTTCCACCTTCTCCTGCCATAAGAAGCAAGATTCCTTGGAAAGCCAAGAAGGCAGAGAGCGTCACGACGAAGGACGGAATACGAAGTCTGGCGACGAGAGTTCCCATCAACCAACCCAGACCCACTCCAACGACGATGCTGATGAAGAGTGCAATGAACCATGGGTAGTGGTGATCATTGATAAGGAGTACGAGCGTCGCACCGCACACGCCAGAGGCGAAACCTGCGGAGAGGTCAATCTCACCGAGAAGAAGTACGAATACCAGACCCATCGCAATAACAATGACAGGCGCAGCCTGAGTTAGTAGGTTGGCCATATTGCGTGCGGTTAAGAAGAATTGGGATGAGAAGGTAAATACGGCGCCAAGTGCGATGAGGCCTAGGAATGCAGGCAGCGCGCCAATATCTCCAGCCTTAATCTTTGCGAAGTAATCAGTAACAACGGTCTTGAGAGTTACTTCTTGATTGGCCAGGTTGTCGGTATTAACACTCATGCGTTTACTCCTACGATTCCTTCAGATTTTCCGGTCGTAATGAGTTCGACCACTTGACTTGCCTTTACATTCTTAGTTTCGACTTGTGCAGCCATAGTTCCTAGATAGAGCGGAGCGATATGGTCGGCAACTTCGAATACATCATTGAGGTTGTGGCTAATCAAAATTACAGCCAATCCATTGTCAGCCAATCTACGTACAAGTTTGAGGACTTGTTCTGTCTGAGCGACACCAAGTGCCGCAGTTGGTTCGTCCAAGATAACCACTTTGGAGTTCCAGAGAACGGCGCGAGCAATGGCGACGGTCTGACGTTGTCCACCTGAGAGAGAGGAGACGGTCTGACGGATAGATTTAACAGTTCTTACCGAGAGTCCATCGAGAGTCTTGGCGGCGAGAGATTCCATATGAGTCTCATCGAGAACTACTCCGGTGCGCTCTTCGCGTCCAAGAAACATGTTTTGAACGATATCCAAGTTGTCGCAGAGAGCGAGATCTTGATACACAATTTCAATTCCTAGGCTGGTGGAGTCGCGAGGTCCATGAATTTCGACCTTCTTGCCCTCGAAGAAGATGTCACCTGATTCTGCTGTGTAGATACCAGCGATGCATTTGATGAGCGTGCTCTTACCTGCGCCGTTATCGCCGACAAGGGCGGTGACCTTTCCAGCGTAGGCGTCAAAATCAACGTTCTTCAATACATGAACTGGACCGAAGGATTTGTTAATCCCCCGCAGCGAAAGAATGGGTTCGCTCACTAGAAACTCCTGTCAATAAAGCCAGCTGGGGTTATTACTGGGGTGCGCCGATGATCTAAGGCGCCACTATAACTAAGAAAACTGGGCCGGAGAGAAAATCTCCGGCCCAGTTTCACACTATTTGCTACTTGAAACTAACTGCTAAGCGGGGTGACCCTTACTTAACGCCGTTAGCTGCGCAAGCGGCTGCACCAGCAATGGCGCAAATCTCAGCAGCTGTACGGAACTTGTCCTTAACAGTTACTTCGACATTTGCCTTTGTGATGGTGGTAGGTGTCAATAGAACAGAAGCAACGTGACGTGTTCCATCCATGACCATACCGTTTGTTGCAGCCTTTGTTCCCTTAACCAATGAAATTGCAAGTGCTGCAGCTGCATTAGCCTCTTGTGAGATTGGCTTGTAAACGGTGTTTGAAAGATCACCAGTCAAGATTGCTGCAAGACCAGCTGCTGATGCATCTTGTCCTGATACGCAAGTCT
>DAIOGE010000132.1:0-2449 GCA_036745375.1 Candidatus Nanopelagicaceae bacterium | reverse complement strand
ATTACGAGCGCTATGAACCAGGCCGATGTTCCGAGAATCACGATTGGCAGGGTTTGTCTCACTAGGCGAGCATACTTCCTGCTGAAAGCGACGTCGCTTGTACACTTCGAACATGTCATCCAGTGAAGGATCATTTCGCTCCTTCAAGCACAGGAATTATCGCCTCTTTTTTACCGCCAATATGGTTTCCAATATTGGAACGTGGGCGCAACGCGTGGCCCAGGATTGGTTGGTTGTAAGCGACCTCCATCGCGGTGGTTCTGCGCTCGGAGTAGTTACAGGCCTGCAGTTTCTGCCCATGCTTCTCTTTAGCCTGTATGCAGGATCTCTTGCAGATCGACTCGATAAACGTAAGCTCTTGCTCATAACAAATGCTGGTGGTGGAACTACCGCGGCAATACTGGGCGTACTCATCATTTCGCACAGAGTGACGATTCTAGAAGTCTTTATATTGGCCTTTAGTTTGGGTCTTTTTGGCGCATTAGATGCCCCCGTACGTCAATCCTTTACTTCTGAGCTAGTAGGTAAGTCCGATATTGCGAATGCAGTGAGTTTGAACTCTGCCAATTTCAATTTAGGAAGGTTGGTTGGTCCTGCAATTTCAGGAATCCTGATCAAGTACTTTCACACCGGGCCTTCATTCTTGCTCAATGCTGGATCATTTGTATTTGTAATCGTTGCTCTGCTACTCATGCGCCCAGAAGAGTTACATCGACTTCCGCAGGATGAGAAGGATCGGAAGATTGTCGAAGGAATTCGCTATATCAAAAGCAGAACTGACATCGTGGCGATCATTGCTACAGTATTTTTCGCATCAACATTTGGCTTGAATTTTCAAATTTTTAATGCCTTGATCTCGACCAAGATATTTCATAAAGATGCTGGTGCATTCGGCCTGCTAGGTAGCGTCTTGGCCATCGGATCACTGAGTGCAGCGATCCTTTCTACTCGGCTCGATCAAAGGCATAGCCCTCGCTTCATCATGGGATGTTCCAGCATTTTTGGTATCTGTTTGATTGTCCAGGCTTCGATGCCGAACTATTTGACCTTTGCCCTGACCTTGCCGGTCTGCGGTTTTTTTGCACTGACCACAATGATCTCTGCGAACACCTATGTGCAGACAACAACTCCACATGAGTTGCGCGGGCGAGTCATGGGTTTCTATCTGCTGATCTTCCTGGGAGCCACCCCATTCGGCTCTCCATTGATCGGATGGTTGGCCGACGTGGTGGGGGTCAGACAGACCGTCGCCATCTGTGGCGGAATAACCTCACTGGGCGCCTTGTTCGTCTTTTTGGCCCTTCGGAGCCGGCTTACGAGGAAAATTGAACCCGACCAAAAGTCGGTTAAATAATCACTTGCCCTGAAGAAAGCTGGTTTGGGAGCGATCGGGCAAGAATTGGTGGATTTTCTAGAACTATACTAAGGATTCAGTCGTACCAGTAATGCACACCATTTTTGTTAGCGCCGGTCCAAATGGAACCGTCCAACCTCTGGGTGCTCGCGTAGTCAATGATGGCGACACATTGCAAATAGCTATTACTCCAGATACCAACTACCACGTCGGTGATGTCGTAGTTGATGGAGTGAGCGTTGGCGCAACGAATACTTACACCTTCGTCGGAATTCAAAGCGATCACTCAATTTCTGCAACCTTTGATGTGAATACAAATGGATCGACTGACCCTGGCACGGGCGGCGGCTCGACTCCGATCATTCCTGAAGGAACTGATGGCGTTAAGGCGACCGAGTCAGGAGTGAACGATCCAGTTGTTCTCTCCTTGCTACAAGGCGGAACAGGTGTTCAACTTTCTGCAAAGAACTGGATGATTCAGATCGCCAGCGACAAGAAGTCGGTTTACGGCATCAAGTTGCCAACCAAGATTCAGGTCTATCTGATTCGCGGCGTAAATGCGACGACTAACGGAACTGGATTCATGCCAGGCACGATTGCTCGTGTCTATCTCTACTCAACACGACTCTTCTTGGGTCAAGCCACAGTGCTTGCAGATGGAACGTTCGCTGCTCACTTCCCAGTCTCTGCAGAAACGACTTTGGGTTATCACGTCATGCAGGTTGAAGGAACCTCATATGACGGACAACCTCGCACCGCGGCTGTTGGCCTACAAGTTATTAACAAGCCCTCGACTGGTCTCGTTCAACTTGGTTCTATTTTGTATGACCTCAACGTCAGCAAGTTGAACGCAACCAACATCACCAAGCTCGCAGCTGTTATTTCAACGATCTCAGCAGGAGACTTCAAGAAGATCTGGATCTACGGTTACACCGATCGTCAGACTGGCGTGAATAACCAAGCGCTATCGCGTCTGCGTTCTAAGCAGATTGCTGACCTATTGAACTCGATCCTGCCTAGAGCAATCGTTGGATTTAAGTACTTTGGACCTGCAAATCCAAAGAATCCGGCGCATACACAGGCGGCTTATGCCCA
>DAIOGE010000131.1:0-2490 GCA_036745375.1 Candidatus Nanopelagicaceae bacterium | reverse complement strand
CACTTTTGATTATCGCTGAAGATGTTGAGGGTGAAGCTCTCTCAACATTGGTAGTTAATCGCATGCGCGGTACCTTCACTTCAGCTGCTGTAAAGGCACCTGGATTTGGAGATCGTCGCAAGGCGATGCTGCAAGATATTGCAATTTTGACCGGTGGACAGGTCATCACTCCTGAGGTCGGACTTAAGCTGGATCAGGTAACTCTTGAACTACTTGGCAAGGCACGTCGTGTGGTTATCACAAAGGATGCCACCACGATTGTTGATGGAGCTGGCGATACCACTGAAGTTGCAAACCGCGTCAACGAGATCCGTAATGAACTCGCAACAACTGATTCCGAATGGGATCGTGAGAAGTTGCAGGAGCGCGTTGCGAAGCTCGCTGGCGGTGTATGCGTGATCAAGGTTGGCGCACATACTGAAGTTGAACTCAAGGAGAAGAAGCACCGCCTTGAAGATGCAATCTCCGCAACCCGCGCAGCAGTTGAAGAAGGCATCGTTGTGGGTGGAGGAGCTGCTCTTGTTCATGCAGCGGCCGCTATTCAAAATGATCTTGGCTTTGAAGGGGATCGTGCCGTCGGGGTACGCCTAGTCCGTAAGGCATGCGATGAGCCACTACGTTGGATCGCCGAGAATGCCGGACATGAAGGCTATGTCGTCGTTGCCAAAGTTCGCACCTTGGGTGCAGATGAAGGCTTCAACGCAGCGACCGACGTTTACGAAGATCTCGTCAAAGTTGGCGTTATCGATCCGGTGAAGGTGACGCGTTCTGCGCTCGCTAACGCTGCGTCGATCGCTGCAATGTTTATCACCACTGAAGTTCTCGTATTCGAGACTCCTGAAGATGAGCAACGCGAACAGGCAATCGCCGCTGGTCACTCACATGGACCTGGCGGACACAGCCACTAATTACTTGGCTCAAAGTAGAGGCCCCTCGGTTGTTAAAACTTGAGGGGCCTTTATGGTTCTATAGAGCCGTCTTGGGTGTAGGCGCGACCTTTTAAGCAGTAGCCGGTTTGTGGATTTGTAATAGAAGTGTGCGTTGCTAAGTTCGAAATCGCTATTCCATATTGATCGTAAACTGATTCGCGTCTGCCATCTGTGGCCGCAAAACACCAGGTCTGATATCCAGGAGAGAAAGAGCCGGTGACTTTAATTGGTAGTCGGAGTGGATTCACCGTAGTTTTATAAGAAATATTTGATGCTGGGCTGGTTTGTAAAATTAGTGAGGATGAACTCTGAAGAGCTATTGATCCGTACGATTTGGCAGTAGTCAGAGCCTTTACACTCTCAGCGCTAGTAAGTCGATCAAATATCTGATCCGTAACTGCAGAAAACTTCTTATCTACCGATCCGACACTGCTTTCGTGTATCGCACCTGGTACTACCAGGAGTATTCCAAAGAGGAACAATCCAATAATTGAGGGGACTTTCCGAATATGAATATTTTGCAGAATGATTTGCAAAGGTAATACAACAAAGGAAGAGAGCGACATTATTATGATGAGTACGCCGACAATGCCCATCGCCCCAATGATGATGTTCATTAACAGACCACTTCCTACTGCTCGAGAATTTCGCGGAGGAAATTAGTTTGCTAAGGCTAGCCTCGAAAAGCTTACGAAGCGGGCGTTAAAGCGATCTCGCGGCGACTTAGACGCTCATTCTGTTCGATGATGTGAAGGCGATCATCTTCTGAGAGACCGCCCCAAATTCCATAGGGCTCTTGGACAGCTAGAGCATGCTTGCGGCAAGCCTCAATAACGGGGCAGGTAGCGCAGACAGCTTTGGCGGCTGCCTCACGGTTTGTGCGACGAGGTCCTCGCTCTCCATCAGGATGGAAGAACATCTCGGTAGGTAGATCGCGGCAGGCGCCTTGATACTGCCACTCCCACTCTGAAGCGACGGGACGGGGTAGACGTGAAATCTCAGCCATGGACATTCCTCCTTGCTTGGAGTCGCACTCTACAATCGTTTCATAGGTTGTTCAAGTCCCGAAGATGTGATTTGAGAGATAGCACTCTGCACAAGTAACAATTCAAGTGGCAGAAATAGTCCCGTTCCATGACTATTAGCGCATGTCTCCTGAGTCACAAATCTCCGCTGCCGCTGAGGTTGCCAACCCTGACTTAGCCCGCCTCACCGTCGCCGCAGTCGCCCGTCGCCTTGGAATCGCTCCAGGAACGCTTCGTACCTGGGATCGCCGCTACGGTCTTGGACCTAGCGACCATTGCGTTGGCGAACATCGCAAATACACCCAAGAGGACTTCGCCCGCCTGCTCTACATGCATAAATTGGTCGTCTCTGGCGTCTCACCTGCAGAAGCCGCCAAGTTGGCAGTTGGCCATCGACCCGAATTTGCCCCCAGCGAGCTCAGCTCCATTCCGAGCGTGGATGGACACTTGGTCACCTCTCTCTATCGCGCCTCACAGGTCCTTGATCGTGTTGGGGTAGAAGAGGGAATTAGGGCGCAGATCGCTAAAGATGGAGT
>DAIOGE010000130.1:0-2501 GCA_036745375.1 Candidatus Nanopelagicaceae bacterium | reverse complement strand
AAGGGCTTCTACTTTGATCTCTACGCCAGCCAATTCTCCTCGGCCACCGCAGAACAGATATAAATATAAGGAAGTAATCCAATCTCACCTGGTTTTTTTGCCTGCCAAACGCTCGCAAAAGGAGTAGGTGAGGATGTAGGGTCTGCGGATATCTCACCCAGCGCATCATTGGATGCCCTCGCAAATCCGGAGGTTCCTGAATGGCAAGCCCGACTCACGAAGAGATTGAGAATGAAGGAAATGGCCTAGCTTCCAACGTATTGGGACTCTTCGAGTCTTCCATTATGGGAATCGCTGGCTCGGCCCCTGCCTACTCAATTGCGGCGACGACCGTAACTTTGGCAATTGCCGTTGGCCTCTTTGGCCCAGGCGAACTTCTTTACTCTGGAATTGCGATGTTTGGCGTAGTACTTGCTTTCCATTACATGGGCAAGGTGAAACAAAATGCCGGAGCGACTTATGTGTGGGTTCGAAATGCACTTCACCCCATTCTTGGATATCTAGCGGGTTGGTCTCTAGTTACCGCCTCGATCATCTTTGGACTTGTCTCAACACTTCCCGCTTCAACTGGCTTGCTCTCGTTGTTTACAAATAATCAAGCCACGATCAGCAACACGCACTGGACCACTCTCGTTGGTGCGCTGATCTTTATTTTTATGGTGGCGATCATCGCTTATGGCATTGAATTTACTGCTAAAGCTCAAGTCGTTATGACCGTTGTCGAGCTCGGATTACTCTGGCTCTTCGATGTTATTGCAATCTTCCACCACCCACACACCCATCACTTTAGTTGGGGCTGGTTCTCCTTCACTCAGATTAAGGCTTACTCGAATGATTCTGCGGCCGCAGCAAGCTCTACTCCGTTTGCGTCGCACTATGTAGTTGCACATGGTTTGAGCGCAATCCTCATCGGCGCTGTATCTGGAGCCTTCTTCTATTGGGGCTGGGATGTCACAGCAAATCTGAATGAAGAGACCAAGAATGGAAAGGATGATGCCGGACGTGGCGGAATCTTCGGAATTTTCTTTGTCTTTGCTACCTTCCTTCTGACAATTGTTGCGCTCAATATGGTGTTAAGCGATGTCACCCTTCACAACAGCAGCAGCATCCTGAGCGATTTCGCTGCGGTATTGATCCCAGGATGGTTCGGCAAATTTATTATTGTCTCTGTCTTGCTCTCGACCGTAGCAACAATTGAAACCCAGATGATTCAGGTAACCAGAACTCTCTTCTCTATGGGTCGCGACTTCACAATGCCAGGTGCATTTGGTCATGTACACAAGAAGTTCCGCACTCCATGGAATGCGACTTTGTTTACCACCTTCTTCGTTCTGGTGTTCTTCATTGGTTCTCAATTCATTAAAAAGGTGAACGACATTGCACAGGCAGGCGTAGCGGCTATCGGAATTCAAATCTGCTTTTACTATGCACTTGCAGCAATCTCAGTAATCGTGCTTTATCGCCACTATCTCTTGAGAGATATAAAGACCTTCCTTCTCGTTGGGCTATGGCCTGCTCTCTCGGGTCTCTTCTTGATTGCCGTTTTGGTCAAAGTTATTCCGACGTTGAGCCACCTTGCTTTGTGGGTAGGTGTAGGAACCGTGGTCATCGGAGTCATTCCAATGGCGATCTTCTGGCGCCAAGGCTCTAGTTACTTCCACAAGGTGACTAAAGAAGAGCGTCGCGCACAGCTCGACTAAAAGGCCCACTTCTCTTCGAGAGATAAATCTCTAAGGTTCCAACGGGGGCTAGTTCCCACACTTTGAGAGTTCAAGGCAAGATAATGGCGGCGTGAGAAAGTTACTTTTTAGCGCCGCCATTGTCATGTCTATTGTCACTCTCAGCTCTGCCCCATCGGGCTTTGCGGCGACCACGCAACTAGGACCTCTCTCGATAATTTCAGTCTCGATTGATCAACAGACCGTTACGGTAACTCCGCCCACCTCAAACTCTCCCGGCGCATGGTCGATCTCGCTCGATAATCCCGCTCTGGCCACCATTAATGGGCTCACCTTGACACTGAAGACAGTAGGAGCTGGTCAGCTGACCTTCACTCAGGCAGCAGCTGGCGGCTATAACTCGGTTAGTCGAAGTACCGTTTTCAGAATCAATCCAGGAACCCCGGTGTTGGGAAGCTGGGCTCCCCTGACGGCTCCACTCACAGCGGGTACCTTCAAGATAACACCCCCTACTTCTTCTTCAACGGGAACATGGATCTATACCCTCTCAAATAACGTTTCTAACGGTTATACCTTGGCGACGATCGCAGGCAATGTAGTCACATTGCTCGATGCAGGGACTGTGACAATTAATGCCACGCAAGCCGCAACCAGCACCTACTCGAGTGCAACTACGACAAATACCCTGCAGATAACCGCTCTCAAGCCGACCGTCGGCGCATTCTCAGATGTCTCGATATCCAAAGACAGTGTCACCTCATTTAATCTAAAGGTTCCAACCTCAAACTCTCCAGGAACATGGACTTTCACCTCATCACTCCC
>DAIOGE010000129.1:0-2572 GCA_036745375.1 Candidatus Nanopelagicaceae bacterium | reverse complement strand
CAATGAATGGCGCGATGCGCAGGGTCTTTCACGCCGGCCATGGTCTGTAGAAATCTCCTATGCTTTGCCCGCTGGATTAATGCCAGTCATTTTGCCGCTGACCGATAGCCGCTCATTGAGTGCGCTGAATCGAATCAATCATTCATTAGGTAACTGGGCTGGTTCGCATGGTTCAGTGATTCGCCAAGCAACACTCGCGCTAGCCGCCTTGGGTCTACTGATTGCGCTCGTTGCTCGAGCCACTGATTTTGCGATTGATTTAATTTTGTTAGCGCTGCTATCAGAAATCACGCCGCCGCTGATTACCTTCGCGATTTATTTCGGATGTTGGCACGCGGTGCGCCATACGGCGCGGTTGGTGCCTAAACTTCCGCGAGCTCTCAAGGCCGCCAGTGAGAATCAGAGCCGCCAGGCTTACGCTGCCGCGATCATCCCCGGTCTCTATGCCGTGGTCGGTACTTTGGCGCTTGGCGGGGCGTTGATGATTTGGGATCCACACAGCTTTGGCTCGGGGCTCTTCTGGTCCACGCTGGTCATCGTTTGGTCCCTGACGGTCCCGCACATGCTGACCACCGCTCGTTTTGATTGGCGGGCAGTTCGCGCTCAATGACGGTAAGTGCTAAAACGAGTCGAAATGTCCGTTTTTCCACTCAAAATTGAGTATTAGCTGGGATTTAAGCGTGTTTAGAGTGGCACAAACCACAGTTATAGCGAACACTTTGCATTAAGGAGCTCAACGCCGAGCCATCTCGGATCCCCCGTAAAGCTCCAACTACAGGAGGAAATTCCGAATGCTTCAACTCTCGAACGGCCAATGGAGTTCGCTGTACAACATCTTCTCATTTGGTCTCATCTCAATGCTCGCCTGCACCGTCTACACCCTCGTAGGTCAGAGCCGCGTTTTGGCGAAGTACCGCAGCGCACTTGTTATGTCATCAATGGTTACCTTCATTGCCGGTTACCACTACTTCCGTATCTTCAACTCATTTAACGATGCGTCGAAGGCAAACGCTGTAACTATCGGAACTCAGCAAGGCGCATTCAACGAGGCATACCGCTACGTTGACTGGATCCTTACTGTTCCATTGTTGCTCGTTGAAGTAATCGCAGTTCTTGCTATTGCAAAGGAAGCCTCAAAGTCTTTGATCGGCCGCCTTGTTCCTGCATCAGCAGCAATGATCATCCTCGGATACCCAGGTGAAATCTCAAGCAACAACGGCACCAAGGTTATCTTCGGTATTCTTTCAACAATTCCTTTCTTGTACATCCTTTACGTATTGTTCGTAGAGCTTGGTAAGTCATTGGATCGTCAGCCAGAAGGCGTTGCAGCTTCAATCGGCCGCCTTCGTTTGTTGCTTATCGCAACATGGGGCGTCTACCCAATCTCTTACTTGATTCCAATCTTGGTTAAGAACCCAAGCGCGAATCAGATGGCATACCTCTTCACCGATCGCCAGATTGGTTACACAATTGCAGACGTTCTTGCAAAGTGCGTATTCGGAATCACAATCTTCCGTATTGCACGCATGAAGTCAGCTGCAGAGGGCATGGCAGACTCACACTAATTAGCTAATAATTAGTAAAGCTAATAGCGGGAGGGGAGATGCCCTTCCCGCTATTCTTTTGCCATGAGCAACTACCGCATGTGGGCCTATTCGATGATTGCAATCGGCTTGATCAATTGGGATTATCAACGAGCTCACTCCCATATTGCACTCCATAGTCTTGCCATAGCTCTGCCGGGTCTGATTCTTTTGGGACTCACCTACGTAAAGAGCGCGACCAATTTCCTTAACTCACGCGCAGGCAGGCTCACTTGGTTGATCATTGGTCTAGCGGCGCTTGCTTACGGATTTATTAATTAATTATTGAAATAAAAAAGCCCCCGAGTGATCGGGGGCTTTTTTGTTTGGGACTACTTAGCGGATGAACGTTGTCGTCAACGCTAGCGCAATACCGGATACTGCGGTCCATGTGAACCAAGAGCTGGCGGTCTTTTGGCGCCACTTCTCAAGGTTTGCATTGACATGCGCACGGCGATGGCGGATAGCCAAGCCGAGTGCAACGAATAGAGTGATGATGTAGTGGAACATATTTGCTCCAGCAATCAAGACCCAGTTAGAAGCGTATGCACCTTCAAAGACGTTGTCGCCAGCGTCGTTGGTATGCATGAACTTCATGCTCGCCATCTGGTGCCACTGGTAATAGGTACCAGCAGCGATGACGATAACCGCAAGCACGGAGAGAACTCCAAACATAGTCGTGCGACGTTGCGCAAGCTTGTGCATCAACGCGACGACGATGAATGGAAGAACTGCCCACCAGCCAGAGACCGCGGTAAAGGTGTGACCCTTGACCGGAATCCAACCATTGTTGCTGTTCAAGTTCTTCAAGTAGAAGTACGAGAAGATCATTCCGAAGACGAATGCTCCATCGGCAACAATCAGTAGGCGTACGCCCAAACGCTCACGACGACCAATTTGTGCTGGTGAGTCGTGATGGACGTGGAACTGTGAATCAGTATGGGTAGCCATTGTTACTTGACCGCCTTTCCGTAGCCATAGAAGTCACT
>DAIOGE010000128.1:0-2619 GCA_036745375.1 Candidatus Nanopelagicaceae bacterium | reverse complement strand
TCTAAATCTTTAAGCGATACACAATCGCAGAAGTTGCCATTGCCCCGATTACTACGGCGGGGAATGGCAATTTTGCTTTGAGGGCAATAAGTGCAACTGCAATACCGGCCAATCGGTGATCTAAAACAAACTTAGTTTTTGTAGTGAGAGCTTGCATTGCGACTAAAGCGCTAAGCAAAACGATGGGAATCAAGTTGGTAATTCGTTGAACTCGTGGGTGCGCCAACCAAATCTCTGGAATCGCATGCCCAATGTATTTAAGGGCGTAGCAAAGCAAACTGGTAACGATTACTGCAATCCATTGTGAACTCATTTACTTCCACCCCACAAGAGCGGCAATAACTACAGTGGAAATAATTGGTACACCAGCGGGGACAAATTCCGTGATGGAGAGCGCCCAGATAAATGCGAGGAGTGAGGCAACCAGGAATCTGCGTTCTTTGAGTCGTGGGAACAAGACCGCGCAGAAAATTGCAGGGGAGGCGACATCTAACCCCCAGGCAGAAGTATCTCCGATCGCCTTTGCTCCTACAGCGCCGATTAAGGTGAAGAGATTCCAGAAGACAAATACACCAAAGCCGGTATACCAGAACGCGGTCTTCTGATCTGCAAGATTGGTTTGTGCGATTGAGACTCCCGTGGATTCATCAATCGTGATTTGCGCTGCGAGCGCGCGTTTGAAACCTTTGAGTTTGAGAATCTGCGCCATGCGAACGCCATATAACCCATTGCGACCACCCAAGAATGTTCCGGTGACGATGGCGCTGAGTGTGCTGCCGCCTGCGCTCATGACCGCGACTAATGAAAATTGGGATGCCCCGGAAAACAGTACGAAGGAGAGGAAGCAGGCTTGGGCGACTGAGAAGTGGTCGGCGACCGCAACAGCTCCGAAGGCGGTTCCCGCGGCTCCGACGGCAAGTCCAACGCTGAGGGAATCGCGCTTCACTGACACGCCGATATTCTGCCTTAATCCCTAGCCCCGCGGGTACCAAAAGATAAGGTCGCCATATGAGTGAAGAGCATTTCGAGATCAATTTCCGTAGTGATGTAACGGTCGAACTAGTAAAGGCAAGCGCCAGCGATTCAGATGTTATTTGGGCGGCCCGAGTCTCAACCGCTGGTGAGAATTCACTCGATGATGTTGATGCCGATCCCGCTCGTTCAGCCGGCTTGATCAACTATCTGGCACGCGAACGTCATGGCTCACCTTTTGAGCACACCTCTATGACCTTCTTTATATCTGCACCGATCTTTGTATTCCGTGAATTTATGCGTCACCGCATCGCTTCGTATAACGAGGAGTCGGGTCGTTATCGCGAACTTCGCCCCAATTTTTATGTACCTGCAAAGGAACGCAAGTTAGTACAAATTGGTAAGGCCGGTTCTTATACATTTGTTGATGGAACCGATGAACAATATGAAATTACCGTTAATGCAATAAAGGAGAGCTGCACGCTCGCCTACGAAAACTATAAGAAGATGCTTGATGCAGGGGTAGCTCGCGAAGTTGCCCGCGCTGTGTTACCGGTCGGTTTATATTCTTCGATGTATGTAACTATGAATGCCCGTGCTTTGATGAATTTCTTGTCACTGCGTACTTCTCGCGAAGGATCGCATTTTCCTAGCTATCCACAACGGGAAATCGAGATGGTTGCCGAGAAAATGGAGCAATATTTCGCAACTCTTATGCCACTTACGCATGGCGCATTCGAGAAGTCTGGACGGGTAGCCCCGTAGTCACGATAGGCTTAGCCCTATGTCCAGCTCGCATAAACAGACGACCCAGATTGAGGCGCCATTTGGCCGCTTGATCACCGCAATGGTGACCCCATTTTTAAAAGATGGGTCAATTGACTGGGACGGCGTAGCGAAGATTGCCCAACATTTGGCAGATACTGGTCATGATGCCATTGCCGTTAATGGAACCACCGGTGAGGCTCCTACAACTAAGACCTCTGAGAAACTTGAGATCATTCGAGTTGTTAAGAGCACTGTTGGTGATCGCGTAAAGGTTTTGACTGGCGCTGGCGATAACGAAACTGCATATACCGTTGATCAAGCCAAACGATGTGCGGAGCTCGGCGTCGATGGACTTCTGATTGTTGCTCCTTATTACAACAAGCCACCACAAGCGGGTATCGAGGCTCACTTCAAAGCTGTCGCGGCAGCTACAGATGTACCAATAATGATGTATGACATTCCTGGTCGCACAGGAGTTCCAATCGAGGAGGACACAATCTGTCGCCTCGCAGAAGTAAAGAACATTGTGGCGCTCAAAGATGCCAAGGGAAATCCCGCATCTACCTCTTGGGTAATTCAACGTACGGGTCTACCTGTTTATTCAGGCGATGACATTCTTAATCTGCCGCTGCTCAGCGTTGGCGCGGTTGGATTCGTCTCGGTCTGTGGCCACACCGTTGGAAACCAACTCAAAGCCATGCTCGACGCTTGGTTTGCTGGCGATTCAGTTCGCGCTCTAGAAATACATCAAGAATTATTACCGGTATTCACCGGAACCTTCCGCACCCAAGGTGCGATATTGACTAAGGCCGCACTCACGATGCTGGGCCTACCTGGTGGATTTACACGTTTGCCACTTGTCGATGCCACCGATGCGCA
>DAIOGE010000127.1:0-2708 GCA_036745375.1 Candidatus Nanopelagicaceae bacterium | reverse complement strand
GGGCAAAAATGAAACTCATTACAGCAATCATCAAGCCATTTAAGTTGGATGATGTAAAGAATGCTCTCAACGCATTTGGTATCACTGGTATGACCGTCTCAGAAGCAATGGGCTTCGGCCGTACTCGTGGCCACACCGAGGTCTATCGCGGTGCGGAATACACCATTGATCTGATTCCAAAGATTCGTCTTGAGGTAGTCGTTGACTCAGCAGATGCAGAGAAGGTCATCGATGTAATCGTCAAGGCTGCTTCGACCGGTGCAATTGGGGATGGAAAGGTCTGGTCAGTTCCTGTAGACCATATCGTCCGTGTCCGTACCGGCGAGCGTGGAGTCGACGCTATTTAAGGAACCACTTAAGTAGGCTACCTACATGGGTACTAGGGAGCGCCGCGAAAGATCAGATGCGAGTGATCGTGAACTCGTAGATCTCTTTCGCGGCGCTCTTCTCATTGCTGGGGTTACCGAACGGCAGATTGCGCTGGCTGCAGTCGGAGGATTTGGAAGGGGAGAGCTCTCACCCGGCTCCGACCTAGATATTCTTTTTATACATACGGGTTTATCTGAAAAGACTTTGAGCGCTTTTGTGAAAGCGATGCTCAATCCGCTGTGGAGTGAAGGTCGTCAGATTGACTATTCAGTGCGCACCCGCAAAGAGACCAAGGCGGTTGCAAGCGGGGATATAAAAGTCATCTTTGGTCTTCTCGATATTCGTCACATCATCGGCAATGAATTTTTAACTCAAGGCGTTGCAGCCGATGCATCAAAACAATGGCGCAAAAAGATCCGTACATATCTACCCATGGTTCGAGAGACGGTAGCGGCGCGCACAGAAGCTTTTGGAGAGATGGCCTTCTTGCTAGAGCCAGATATCAAGGAGTCGCGCGGCGGACTGCGCGATATCAACACTATTTGCAACCTGGCCAAGAGTGAGTTTGTACCCATTGCGCTCGATCGACTGGCTGCCGCTGAGGCCCTCTTTGGAAATGTGCGAGAGCGTCTGCATTTGGTCACTGGTCGCACTCGTGATCAACTGTTGCTCACTGAGCAAGATGCGGTTGCGGCGGCTCTGGATTTCGCTGATGCCGATGCTCTTATGCTCGAACTCTCGAGAGCAGCGCGCTCCGTTGATTACGTGATGCAGTTAGCCTGGTATCGCATAGAAGAGCGATTGCACCGAATTTCTCTTCGCAGGAGTAAGCGCGTTCCCATAGCAAAGGGTCTCTACCGGTATCGCAGTGAGATCGGTGTGCTTGATGAATATGACATTAAGGCTGACCCAGGTATTGGGCTGAGGGCGGCTGCTATTGCAGCTCAGCGAGGTGTACGAATCTCTCTCGAGAGCGCGATGCGTATTGCAGATGATTTCACTCCAATTCCTACTCCATGGCCGAGGCAGACTCGAGAAGATTTAGTCGCATTCATTGGCGCGGGCGAGGCGATGGTGGATGTCTTTGAGTCATTGGATCAAGAGGATCTCTTTGCGCGCTGGATTCCGGAGTGGTCACATGTTCGATACTTGCCGCAGAGAAATGTTTTGCATCATCACACTGTAGATCGTCACATGTTAGAAACTGCGGTGCGGGCTGCAGCTCTTACTCGTGAGGTTCACAGACCCGATCTCCTTCTTGTCGGGGCCTTATTTCACGATATTGGGAAGGGGTATCTTGGCGAAGATCACTCTGAGTACGGCGCAGAACTTATAGAACCATTGGCGCAACGCATGGGCTTTAGCGAGAGTGATGCCCAAACTTTGGCAAAGATGGTCACACATCATCTGCTCTTGCCAACTGTCGCTACCCGTCGGGATATCGATGATCCCCAGACTATTGAGTATGTACTCTCACTCGTTGATAGCGCTGAGCTTCTTGAACTATTGCATGCGTTGAGCATTGCTGATGGAGAAGCAACCGGACGCACTGCGTGGACTGAATGGAAGGCAGGGCTCGTCGAAAACCTAGTTACTCGCACGTTGGGTGCGATGCAAGGGGTGGCTCCGCCCCCTCAACCAGAGCTCACTCCCGATCAAATCGCAAAGGTGGCTCAACGAGAGTTGTCGCTCGAAATTATTGAGCGGGGAGATATTCTCGACATTGAAATTGTTGCACCAGATCGCGTGGGATTGCTCTCTGCGATCTCTGCGGTATTTACTGTGATGCGCCTTGATGTGCGTTCTGCGAAAACGAGAACAGTCGATGGCATGGCTGTCATGAATTGGATCGTCAACGTCGATATCAATGTGCCGATACCTTCTCAAGTCCGACTCCTAGACCAGATCGAGCGCGCTTTAGTGAGCTCTGAAGATCTCCAGGTGCGCATAGATGAGCGAATTCGCTCCTACCGCAGACGCCCAGGAATTTTGGTACCCCCTCCCGTTGTATCTGCGATAACTCAAATCGTGACGGACGCTACGATCATTGAGGTCCGCATGCATGATCGACCGGCGCTGCTTCATACGGTGTCGACAGCTCTCTCAGAATTTGGTGTCGATATTCGCGGAGCCATTGTCTCGACGCTGGGTGCTGAGGCCTTCGATACCTTGTATGTCACAGATTTGAATGGGGCTCCGCTTCCACCTGAGAAGGCGCTGGAACTAGCGGCCCAATTAGAGATTATCTTGTCCTCGCAGGACTAGTACCCTTACGCCGTGTTTGACTCATTATCGGCGAAGTTCTCATCCGCCTTCTCATCCCTTCGATCTCGAGGTCG
>DAIOGE010000126.1:0-2715 GCA_036745375.1 Candidatus Nanopelagicaceae bacterium | reverse complement strand
AAGTGGTAGACGGTGGTAATACCGAATTGCCATCTGGCAAGGTCTAATGCGCTCATTAATTTCCCCTATCTGATGGGGGAATCTTGGCAAAAAGCACAGTATTTACACAGGGAAAAGGCGAGTGCTATCCCTAGTTGGAGTGTGTTTTACGCCAACTTTGGCCATAGAAAGACCAAATTATCAATCTAATGCAGCTGATTCAGGCCTATTTAAGTGAGTTACCAACCTTAGGTATCTGCCAGAGATTAAGAACCTGAAGGGTGATCGATTGGATCAGATCTTGCGATTGCTTTCCGTACGAGATATCCACACAAGCATCACTTAATTGGCAACTCCACGTAGTCATTCCTGCATTGAAAAGTGCGCTACCTGAAGGAAATGAGATCCAGTCCACTTGGGCCACTGGAGGCTTCTTGATGGTCTTATGGCTGGCTTCATCTCTCCATGACATTAGGCCGCTGTAGAGGACATGGACTCCGGGAGGGGAGGCGCGATTAGGTGTAGTTGCCTCTACCTCAGTGTCGGGCGAGATCCCACTTATTACATCTGTTTTTGGAACATGTAACCAGATGGGAATACTCACCGGTTTTACCGTTCCGTAAACGTGAACCCCAGTTGTCTGCTCTCCGGAGATTAAATCCGGTGGAGTATTAATGCGTTCATTGCTGAATTCAATTGTTACATCGCTGAGGTTGCGGTCTGGATCATCGGTTGCAAAGCGATACATAACGACATGGCGATCAGGTCCGTACTTAGAAGGCTCAAGGCGCGTCTGCCAGTAGGCAGTGTTTCCTCCGAAGATTGCGATATTGGTTCCGTTGTTTCTTGCCGCAATGAACGTCTCAAACATTCGATGGGTGAAGTACTCTGCGTGTCCCCCAACGATTACACCCGAGTACTTGGTGGTGATTGATGGCCACTGATTAAAATCTAAATCAGATTCTTCATCAATATTAATTCCCTGCTTCTCTGCAAATTGAATGAATGGAATCGCATCTCTCTGAACTGAATACGCGCCACTACCAACCAATGGGCGGTCAAAGGAGACCAGACGACTACGTTCATCTTCATCAGCGATGCCATCTTTACCAGGTCCCTGATATCCAGAGCGTCCACCAAAACTGTTGTACATCTGCCAGGTTAAAAATGAATTCATCATCACTAACTTGGATGAACCGATAGGGCTTCTGACTACAAGAGGTGCAAAATTCTCAATCACTCCAAATGGCGAAAGCGAGACAATTAAATAGAGGCCCGGGGTCCAATCATTGCCAACGGTAAATGTTGTTGTGACCGGCCAATTTGCTTCGGTATATCGCGTTGCATCCTTGGAAACCGTTGAAACACCTGGCTTTAATTTAGTAGGAGCGGAGCGCCAAACCTCTCGAGCTCCCGCTCCGTTGTAGTAACCAATGCGCCAGGCGGCAAAGGTTCTAGGACCTTTTACAGTCGGATAATTTTGAGAGTAGTAGAGCGCGGCGTGGATTTTCACTTGAGCACCACATGAAACCGCGGTTTGATCGAGCCATAAAGCGCTTCCCTTTGCTGCATAGAGATCCATCGATTTCCAGTCGGCGGCAGTCATTTTCACCCCAGGCTTTTGATTCTCATCTTTGACCCATGTCGATGAGAGTGCAGGACATGTTGAATTTACAAAGGGAGTGGAATCGGCAGGAAGAACTGTCTTTTGAGAGGCCGCAAAGGTCTCCATCGCGCGATAGGGCAGATCAGCATGTTTAACAATCGGGGGAAACTTAGGTTCAGAAGGGCTCTTTTGCAGAAATAAATAAGAAACGGCTCCACCGAGGACCAACGAGACAACAATCACCGCGGCAATTAATGAGGCAGCGCGTAGCGAGAAGGGAAGTTTCATAGTGGCTGGATCTTAGTACGTGGCGCGCCCACCGCTAATATCGAAGACTGCGCCGGTGGAGAAGGAGCATTCATCCGAGGCTAACCATGAGATCAGGGCGGCGACTTCTTCGACTTCGCCAACTCGATTCATAGGAATCTTCGAGATCATATATTTCAAAGTCTCTTCAGTCGTATTCACATTCATGGGAGTTTGTATAAAGGCTGGTGTGATCGCATTAACCAACACGCCCGTGGTTGCCAGCTCTTTACCGAGAGATTTTGTGAGGCCGATCACCGCAGCCTTCGATGCCGAATACGCACTTAAATTTGGATTGCCCTCTTTACCTGCGATGCTCGCAATATTAACGATTCGCCCCCAACCCTTTGCAACCATTCCCGGGACAACGGCGCGACAGGTATTAAAAGTTCCATTGAGATTGATCGCAATCGTCCGATTCCAATCGGCATCTGTAGTTTGAATCAACGGAGTATTAGGTCCAGTAATTCCAGCTGAATTAATAAGTATGTCAACGGAGCCAATCTCGGCAACAGCCTGATTCACTTGATCGCTATTTGAAACATCAACTTGAAAATCTGCGCTCGCGGCCATATCGAGCGAGTAGACCTTGATCCCGGCAGATCTAAAGCGCTTGGCAACAGCGGCTCCGATTCCACTCTCTGCCCCAGTGATAATGGCGGTTCTCATGATGATCTCCTATGGCCTCTTTGGTCCTCTGGAGTCTAGTTTCTATGCGAGAAGTTGGTTGAAATGAAGGGGATTCCCGACACCGCAATTGCCTGTAAACTCCCCTCACCACTTGGAGACGTCGCATAGCCCGGTCGAGTGCGCCTCACTGCTAA
>DAIOGE010000125.1:0-2793 GCA_036745375.1 Candidatus Nanopelagicaceae bacterium | reverse complement strand
GCCAAAACTATTCCAGCACCACTTCGTTTCGCTTCATACATCGCGGCATCTGCTCGCTTGAGTAGATCACCTTTTCCATCACTTCGGACTCGGCCAATGCTGACCCCCACCGTCGCGCTTCCTGAAGGCAGTGGGACTGGATAGCTCAGGCATGCCCGAAGTGCTTGAGCCATCTCGATCCCGCGGTCTTCAGATCCATAGATGACCACACCAAATTCATCACCACCTAACCTTGCAAGGAGTGCGCCATGTGCGAGAACCCGACTAAAGCGAAGTGCGATCTCCTTGAGTAAGAAATCTCCCATCGCATGACCCATGGAATCATTCACCTTTTTAAAGCCATCCAGATCGAGCAACAAGAGCGTTCCCTCCTTGCGCCCAAGTAATTCGATTTCGGCTAAGAGTCTGCGTCGATTAGCTAACCCAGTGAGTTCATCGATTCGAGCCAACTCTCGATCCTTATCGGCGAATCTCGCTTCCCGTAGTGCAACCGACATTCGAAGGAATGCGAGCATGATGGTGATAAGAGCTGGAATCAAAGCAAAGATAGGGAAGTAATGTGGGTGAAGAGCGGCAAAACCCAAAATGCTCGCGCTTGCTATCAGTGCGACTGTTGCGCCGATCGATGTCACTCTCCCGGATAAATCGCCATGTGATCCTGGGTGCCATAGTGATTCAGCAATGATAATTAATCCGAAGATCCAGCCATCATCGGCTAACGAGGCAAACGGATATCCTGTGGTAGCAGAACGCCATAGGAAGTAGAGATCTGTAGCGGTAAAGATCACTATCCCGCAGCAGAGAAGGAGTGAGCGTGCTGCTCTAGGTTGCAAAAGTAAGGCGATAAGTGAAATAGCAACGAGAACACAATCCCCAATGGGATAGAGGATTGAGAGAAAGACTGTGACGGCGCTGCCCGATATATGCAACATAGCAGGCCGCAGCAGTAAAGAAGCGAAGAGAGTCGTGATGCCCAGACCAACAATGATCACGTCAAGGAGTTCAAGTGCTGCAACCTTTCGTTTAGTCGAAAGTGTGCGAACTATTCCAAAGAGGAGAAGCGGATAGAAGAGCGCGTAAGCAAAATTCGTGCTTGCGGCCCAGATCTGAAAATCCATAAAGGAGTTCCAGGATGAGATGGTGGATCCGATGGCCCAAAGGCCAATCGCTGCGCTGAGTGCGATGGTCGCACGTGGATCATTGAAAAGTGGTGAATAGAAGGCCGAGAGTGCGGCCGAGAAGGCGATGAAGTTGAAGAGGACGAGATCGGTAAGTAGTGATGGCTGCGGAATGAATATGCGAGTAATGAGGTGCACTACAAGTAACCCTGCAATAAGAAATCGATAGATGAGAAATCTCTTTGATATCCCCATTGCCACAGGAAGAGCGTAACTAAGAAAAAGTTGAGGGCCCCATTCGTTTCAGATTAAGAGCAAATCTGAGCGAGTGGAGCCCTCTGTACTTTTTAAGTTAAGGGGTTACCCCTTATAGGCCAGCTTTACAACCGGTCTTGCGAACTAAGAGAGCCTGATCAGATGCAGTCTTGATCTGCTGTGCCTGTGTTGGTTGGTTAGCGATAGCTGCGTTATAGCGAGCTGTCATTGAATCAACCAAAGTCTGACCCTTGGTTATATTGGCTTGAAGAGTCGTGGTTACACGTTGCAGAGTTGCGAGGTTCTTCTGCTCGGAGACAATCGCCTTGTCGTATGAACCGTAGGCCTTAATCCATGCACCGTAGTTCAATACATTGACATCAGAATTTCCACTGGTTGTCGTAGGTGAAGCTGCCCAGCCGGCAATCTGAGTTGCTGTGTACTTAGCAGCGAGAATCAGTGCGGTTGCATCGCGTTGCTTGCCTGCATCGTCGCGCTTGCCTGTATCAACCGTTATTTTTGCATTCGCGGCCGCAATTGCAGCATCGATACCAACAACGGTGATCGGTTTTGTTGGAGTGACTGTGTGGTCATAGCCCACCGTGTAAACCTTGGTCTGAGCTGCAGCCAAAGAAGACTTTGAGACATCGATCGAATGCTTCGCCGAATCAATGGTCGCCTTGATTGCATTAAGAGTCGTGGTCTGTGATGTTGTGAAGTCGTTGTACTGCTTGAGAGCGGTCTGGTACGCGCTATCCGCATCGAGACAGGTCTGCGTGGTCCATGAAAAACCTGCTGGAGTACCAGCTGGGTTTTTGGTGCAGATGTACTTCACGCCACTCACGGTCTTGACCGCCTTGGCAGGGGAGCATTTCACGCCTTGCTTGACGGCAGCAGCTGCGGCATTGGCAGAGGAGATCCCGACAGTGGTGCCTCCGACTGCGAGGACGAGCGCGGCGAAAGCTAGGCCTGCTTTTTTAAGGTTCATTGACATCTACTTCTCCTCTTAATATCCCGTGGCCGAGATTGGGGTTGAAATCGAGCCGACGAATCCCGGCGGCTATGTCTTCATTCTACGGCGCAGCCCCCGCGTAGACGGGTGATATCCACGCGAAGAGTGCGAGAAATCCCTGAGAATATTGGCCCACATTCTCGGTTAAGGTTAGTTTTGCGCACAGGTCCCAGTAGCTCAGTGGATAGAGCAACCGCCTCCTAAGCGGTAGGTCGCCGGTTCAACTCCGGCCTGGGACACAAGTATTGTGCAATTCTTTCGGAGTCCTCGATCGTTAGTCGATATTGCCCAGGATATGACATTCGCCAAAGGTCTCAACGCAAGCATCTGGCCTCATATTTCCTGGGTGATTCTTGGGGGTGAAGATCTACTTTAAACGTGGTTTTAGCAATCCCGCAACGCACCTCA
>DAIOGE010000124.1:0-2826 GCA_036745375.1 Candidatus Nanopelagicaceae bacterium | reverse complement strand
GCATTAATAATGTTGGTTGGAGGATTTTCCATCTTCTCGTTGAAAGTCAAAACGTTAGTTCCATCAAGTTCAACAACGCCGAAAGCGCGAGCATCAGGAACACGCGTTAGATGCAGCGTGATATCCGCCTCTTGCGCGCGATGTAATTCCATTTGGGATGTTAGATCATGACTACTCAGGACATCACCATTAAAAATAATTACAGGACCATTACCGCGCAACTCCTTGGCAGCGTTTGCGATCGCGCCTCCAGTACCAAGAGCCTTCTCCTCAACTGCATATGCGATTCGAATTCCAAATCTCTCTCCATTGCCGAAATACGGTTCAAAGACTTCGGCAAGGTAGGAAGTTGCCAAAACGATTTCTTCTACTCCGGCAGCACGTGCTTTCACTATCTGATGTTCAGTAAAGGGCACACCACCGACAGAGAGCATTGGTTTAGGTGTGTGTGATGTAAGAGGAGCAAGTCGAGTCCCAAATCCACCTACGAGCAATATCGCCGAGGTGACCGGCATCTGAGTACTCACCGATTATCCAAGAATTCGTGCAGCCGCCGCATTGATCTGCGCGTCAGTCGCGGTGAGGGCGATGCGAATATAGGTGGCACCCGCTTCACCGTAGAAACTACCTGGGGTCACCAAGATTCCTAGATCCGCTAAAAATGAGACCGAGTCGAAGTCGCGTTCATTTCGCGAGCACCAGATATACAAACCGGCCTCACTGTGCTCGATCGAAAAGCCCAATGAAGTCAAAGCGGGGCGCAATATTTCACGTCGCTTGGCGTAACGCTGCGCCTGTTCATGGACGTGAACTTCATCGGCGAGCGCAGCCACCATCGCGGCCTGTACTGGTGCAGGAACAAGGAGCCCAGCATGTTTGCGAATCTCACGAATTTTTGCGATCAGCAGTGGATCTCCGATGATCATGCCGGCGCGATAGCCAGCAAGATTAGAGCGCTTGGAAAGTGAGTGAACTGCGAGAAGATTTTTATTATCACCCTTAGCCACCTGCAAGATAGAAACTGGCTGCAGTCCTTCTGTTGATGCAGGAAAATTGAAATAACACTCATCGCTAATGATGATCGCATCTGTTCTACGCGAGTAAGCGATTACCTCTTCCAGCTCTTGCACCGGTGCAATTCGACCAGTGGGATTTGAAGGCGAGTTGATCCACACCAGATCCGCATCTGGCCACTCCCGTGCATCAAAATCGACGGGATGATTTTCCGCTTTGGCGAGCAAAGCACCTACTAGGTAGGTTGGGTAGGCAACTTTGGGATAGAGAACCTTTGCAGCCTCTAATTGTGCGGGGAGGTTAGCCACGACCTCTTTTGATCCGATGCTGGGTAGTACATCGAACTCGCCAGATACTCCCAGAACATTTATCGCCCAATCTCTCATCGATTGTCGGAGAGCAGGCGATCCGATGGTCAGTGGGTAACCAGGAGCGTTGGCGGAATTAATGAGCGCAGCCTGAATAAAGTCAGGAGTTGGATCGACAGGAGTTCCTACGGAGAGGTCGATCGCCCCGTCTTTATACTCGCGAGCGCGAGCACCATATGGAGCCAACAGATCCCATGGGAAATCCGGGAGTTTGATTGTTTACTCTCCAGCCTTAGGGAGCGCTACAACGGTTGGGTGGTCGGCATCGGTCGCCCCAACCTTGCTTGCTCCGCCGGGTGAACCAATTGTCTGGAAGAAACCAGCATTAATCTCCCCAAATTGCTTCCACTCGCCTGGAACGTCATCCTCGTAGTAGATAGCTTCTACAGGGCATACAGGCTCACAGGCGCCACAATCTACGCACTCATCAGGTTGGATGTAGAGCATCCGATTGCCCTCGTAAATGCAATCAACCGGGCACTCCTCGATACATGACTTATCTTTCACATCCACACATGGTTGGGCGATTACGTAGGTCACGTCAATCCTTTCAAGTAGCGGTTCCAATCAACTGCGGAACAATATTATGTAGTGGTTCTAGGTTGTAGGTACACAATATGGGCAGACAATATGGGAAGAGAATAGTGGATCTGGGCGCAATTCAATGAGTCAAGGATGAGTGAGGGGTATCCAGTGGCAACTGAGGACGGATCCAAAGCCCTCCCGTCGGCCGCCCACGTGGGTCAGCGGGTCAGTATCCGCTCTCACGATCCTGAGGGTGGCTTCCGCGACCTCTTAGGTCACCTTGTCAGCCCGACCCAAGTGCGTAAGAAGAATGGCCAGATAGTCACCTTCGACCCCTCTCAGATAGCGCTCTGGAAGGTGGTCCCCTCTCAGGCGATATCAACTGGGATATTTCTTTACGACACCATGAGTAGAGCCCAAAGAGAGATCGTCATCAGCGATGGCAAAGCCCTACGGATGTACTGCTGTGGCCCGACCGTCTATCGAGATGCCCATGTCGGTAACTTGAGAACCTTTCTGCTCGGAGATCTCATTTCGCGGCTGGTACAGGTCAGCGGATTTTCAATTCATAGCGTCCAGAACATCACTGATGTCGGCCATATGGTCGACGACTTGCATGAGCCTGGAGAGGCTGACTCCGAAGAGGATAAGGTTTTAACTCAAGCAGCAATGGAACATAAAGATCCATTCACTCTGGCTCGCTCGTATGAAGCGAAATTTCACAAGGATATTGCCAGGCTCGGGATCCTAGGTTTTGATATTTATCCACGGGCAAGTGAGAGCATCGAATTGATGTTCGCCTTGATTCAAAAACTTATTGACTCTGGGTACGCCTATGTTGGAGAAGATACATCGGTCTACTTTTCCGCCAACTCATTTGAATCGTACGGAGCACTCAGCGGCAATAAGTTAGAAGAAC
>DAIOGE010000123.1:0-2870 GCA_036745375.1 Candidatus Nanopelagicaceae bacterium | reverse complement strand
AGTGCTCGAGCCAATTGCTGATGGATTCCGCAATTTCATCAAGAGCGGAAGCCACCATCCTGCAGAGTTCTACCTGGTAGACAAGGCCGCTCTGCTAAATCTCACCGCGCCTGAGATGACAGTTCTTGTCGGTGGGCTGCGGGTACTGGGAGCTAATTCTCAAAACTCAAAGCACGGTGTCTTTACAAAGACCCCCGGAGTTTTGACCAATGACTTCTTTGTTAATGTTCTTGATATCGGAACTGGCTGGAATGCACAGTCCGATGCTGCAGAAACATTTGATGGTCGCGATACCAAGACCGGCGAGATTAAGTGGAGCGCAACCCGAGCCGATCTAATCTTCGGATCGAACTCGGTATTGCGCGCACTTTCTGAGGTCTATGCCAGCGCCGACGCCAAGGAGAAGTTTGTTAATGACTTCGTCTCAGCGTGGAGCAAGGTTATGGAGTTAGATCGCTTCTAACTCTTACTTAGGTAGCTCTTACTTTTCTAGTTTGTCGAGGAAGTAGCGGATCTGGATTGCAGCCGCTGCTCCCTCGCCTACTGCAGATGCCAGCTGTTTTGTAGAACCACTACGAACATCTCCAGCTGCGAAAACTCCACGAGCAGATGTAGCAAACATCTGATCGGTCGCTACGAACTTGCGTTCGTCGAGTGCCACCGATCCACCTAGCCACTCTGTGTTGGGATCCAAACCAATGAATACGAAGGCTCCCTTTGCCATGTGCTTGGAACGCTCTTGCGTGATTGTGTTCTCAAGTTCAACTGCCTCAAGTTGACCCGCCTCATTGGCAATAAATGATTGAACTGCTTCATTGAGCTTAACCGTCATCTTGGGATGGCTAAAGACCTTGTCTTGAAGCAACTTCGATCCGCGCAGCTCTCCCCCACGTTCAATGACAGTTACGTGGTTGGCAAATTGAGTAAGGAAGAGTCCCTCTTCCAAACCAGAGTTGCCGCCACCTAGTACAACGACCTCATCGACACCCTTATAGAAAGGTCCATCACAGGTTGCGCAGAAGTGAATGCCTGCACCAATGAGATCCGCTTCACCCTCTGCTCCAGTACGACGATACGTCGAACCAGTCGCAACCAAGAGTGCACGAGTCTGCACCACAGCACCGGTTGAAAGAGTGATGTCTAATCCCGCATACCCTTCAGAGGTATCAACCTCTTTAAATGAGTCGACACCGACCGCCTGAAGAATCTCAACTCCATACTTGCGAGCCTGCTGCTCAAAGCGACCAGCAAGTTCGGCGCCGCCGATACCTTCTGGGAAACCTGGATAGTTATCAAAGCGCTCAGTCACTCCCGCTTGTCCACCAACAGCAGATTTCTCAACGATCAATACCTTGAGGTTTTCCCGGGCTGCATAGATAGCGGTTGTAAGAGAGGTTGGACCTCCACCGGCAATGACCACATCGTATGAATCCATCGAGGCTTCACGGACGATCCCCAACTTCTCGGCCAACTCATCGTTAGATGGCTCCGTGAGAATTGAGCCGTCAGGGAAAATAATTGTTGGGATGATCCGCTTGCCATCATTGATTCGCTCAACTTCCGCTTGGGCAGATGGATCCGATTCCATATCTACCCAGTCAAACTCAATACGATGTTGACCCAGGAAAGTTTTTGCGCGTTTGCAATCCGGACACCAAGAAGCGCCGATCACTTTGAGTTTTGTAGTCATTACCTTTTCTTCTCCATTCAGTGGTCTGTGCGATATCTCGGATTACCTCTTTGGTTCTAATTTAAGTGAGACAGAATTAATGCACCATCTCTCATCGGTCGGCACCTTGTATCCCTCGCCCTTAAAGACGTGGCCCAGGTGTGAACCACAATTTGCACAGCGTGCCTCGACTCGCTTCATTCCAAAAGAACGATCTTCAATCAGGACAACTGCATCGGCCTCTGTCGGAGCATAGAAAGATGGCCAACCACATCCAGAGTGGAACTTGGTCTCACTGCGAAAAAGCTCCTGGGAGCAGACCTTGCAGGAGTAGACACCCTCAGTCTCAGTATCGGTGTACTCACCACTGAAGGCAGCCTCGGTCCCCGCCTCGCGGAGCACCTTGTACGAAAGAGGGTCTAACTCCTGACGGAGCTCAGCCTCATTAACCTGATGCGGATATAACGTGCCATCTGGCTTGATTGCAGAAACGGACTCATGCTTCATAACTTCACCCTCCACCGCGATAAGCAGCAAATCTAGTCAGAAACTAGGCGCTGGTATCCCCCACAACAAAGATATTGTGTGAAATGTTCCCGATAGTTTTGGGCAATAAATCTAAGGTTTAAGCGCTCGCTTCGACTTCAGCGGGCTCCACCGATAGATGAGGCAGACTCTTATCAAGCCACTTTGGAATCCACCAATTGGATTTACCAAAGAGATGCATAAGCGCCGGAACCAAGATTGTCCGCAACACAAAGGCGTCGATAAAGACCGCTGATGCGAGACCAATTCCAAATTCCTTAATCACCTTTTCGCCGCCGAATACAAATGATGAGAAGACGGTGATCATGATCAAAGCCGCAGAGGTGATGATTCGACCGGTCTCGGTCTGACCAACTATTACAGCTTTGCCATTCTCTTTGGTGTGTACCCATTCTTCATGCATGCGACTTACCAAGAAGACTTGATAGTCCATGGAGAGACCGAAGAGGATCGCCAGCATAATTACCGGCAAGAAGGCTTCGATCGGACCGGATCCAATGTTGAGAAGCTTCTGACCCCAACCCCACTGGAACATCGCAACGACGATTCCAAAAGAGGCACCTGCCGCGAAGAGATTCATAATTCCTGCGGTAAGTGGGATAACCAGACTGCGGAAGGCAAGCAATAAGAGAAGACAGCCAAGCAGGATGATCAC
>DAIOGE010000122.1:0-2872 GCA_036745375.1 Candidatus Nanopelagicaceae bacterium | reverse complement strand
TTTCTCTCGAAGGGGCTGCCGTTAGGGACGACTACCAATCCCACCTTCCGTGAAGCCAACTCCGCAACCGGACCTTGCTCACGCCAAATGTCTTCACAGATGGCAACACCCACATCGATTCCATGCAATCTAAAGACCAGAGATTTATCTCCCGGAACGAAGTTCCTAAATTCATCGAAGACGCCGTAATTCGGAAGATGATGTTTTATGTACGTTGCCACAACAGCGCCGCGATGAATCACCGCTACAGCGTTTTGCGGGCGACGAGATGGGCTCTCATCGAGGTAGCCGACAATGCTCACTAATTCTCCACATGCGCCAAGACGCTCTGCCAGAACGGAGATCGCTTTACGAGAGGCTTGGCGAAATGAGGAGCGATTTGCTAGATCTTCAACGGGATAGCCAGTCAGCACCATCTCTGGCAAGACCAACAGGTGCGCACCTGCGCTGACGGCTTTTTGGGCATAGTCGAAGATGAGATTGGAGTTGGATTCCAAGGCGCCGACAGTCGGATTGATCTGCGCTAAAGCTACGCGTATTTGGCCACTCGCCTGTGGGCTCATGTAAGAATCCTACCTGCGCTTCTGTACGCCTGCCCATAGCCCTGAAGAAGTGCTCTCAGGCCTATGAAGGTAGACTTTGCTTTAGCCGCGGACCAGAACTGGCCGCGAGCCTTAAGGGGAAGCCATGTCTAACGGACACACTCGTCGTGTTTCAATCTCTGATTTAGCCGCCAAGAAAGTTCGTGGCGAAAAATGGGCGATGATCACAAGTTATGAAGAGATGACCGCCTCCATATTTGATGCAGCGGGAATCCCCGTTCTCTTGGTGGGAGATAGCGCAGGAAACAATTTTCTCGGCGAAGAGAACACGATTCCAGTAACCCTTGATCAGATGATCATGCTCTCGAGGGCTGTGGTTCGAGGTTCCACAACCGCGATGGTGGTGGCCGATCTTCCCTTTGGAAGTTACGAGAAATCACCAAAGTGGGCCCTTGAAAGTGCAACCCGACTCTTCAAAGAGGCAAAGGTTCATGCCGTAAAACTTGAGGGTGGCAAGAAAGTGGTTCCGCAAATCAAGAAACTCATTAGCGCAGGAATCCCTGTCATGGGCCATCTCGGGCTCACACCTCAATCTGTCTTTGCTTTGGGTGGATTTAAGGTTCAAGGACGTGCAGATAGCGCCGAAAAGATCATCAAGGATGCTCTGGCGTTAGAGGCCGCGGGTGTTTTTGCAATTGTGCTAGAGATGGTTCCCGCGGAGTTAGCAGCGGAGATTTCAGCAACTCTGCAGATACCGGTCATCGGTATCGGTGCAGGAGCAGACTGCGATGCTCAGGTGATTGTCTGGACTGATCTTATGGGTCTGACAGAGAGAGCCCCGAAATTTGCCAAGGCTTATCGCAATCTCCGGGATGAAATCTCAAACGGAGTTAAAGAGTGGGCTTCAGATGTGGCCGAGGGAAAATTTCCTTCCGAAGAACAGACTTTTCACTAGGCTCGACGGATGGCGCGATTCGCAGTAGATCTCTCACCTCTTCGTAAAAATAAAAATCTGCGCTACATATTTATCTCCGGGGTCGTAACGCGCTTTGGTTCTTCACTTACGATTGTGGCTCTCCCCTTTCAGATCAAGGAACTCACTAATTCATACATCGCGGTCGGTGCGATGGGGGCGGTCGAAATCATTCCCCTCATAATCTTTGCGCTCTGGGGTGGAGTGTTGGCTGACACCGTGGATCGCAAGAAGATGGTATGGCGTTGTGAAGCTGGTGCACTTCTTCTCTCGGCCACACTTCTAGGAAATTCGCTCCTGCATCACCCCCATCTTCTCCTTCTCTACCTGGTTGGCGCGGGATTTTCAGCGGTGGATGGACTTCAAGGACCGAGTTATAGCGCCATGATTCCTCGATTAGTGGAGCACGAGGATCTTCCATCGGCCATGGCCCTCATGTCGTTGCGCTGGCAATTTAGCGCCATCATCGGGCCGGCAATTGCAGGAGTAATCATTGCTACGAGCGGTGTAAAAACCGCATTTGGGATCGACATCATCTCTTACGTAATCTCGGTCGGATTTATGCTTCGCATCGCCTCTGTACCACCGGTACGCGACGGGACAACAAGATCATTCAAGGCGGTCTTCGATGGATTGCAGTATGCCGCTTCACGTAAAGATCTGTTGGGTACCTACATCATCGATCTCATCGCGATGTTCTTTGCTATGCCGAACGCGCTCTTTCCATTTTGGGCGGATCAGATTCACTCGCGATGGGCTTTGGGTCTCTTCTATTCCGCGGGAATCTTCGGCTCAATCGTGGTGACTGCCACGAGCGGTTGGATTAAAGGGTTCAACCGGCACGGCAGGGCCATCGCCATCGCAGCGATTGGTTGGGGGGCGTGCATCGCTCTTGCAGGAACCACAAATTCGCTCTGGATGGTCCTTCTCTTTCTTGGATTGGCGGGAGCATCTGACCAGGTCAGCGCTCTCTGCAGAAATACGATGTGGAATCAGACGATTGATGATGAATTCCGTGGCCGGTTGGCCGGATTAGAACTGC
The DNA here is from genome assembly GCA_036745375.1 of Candidatus Nanopelagicaceae bacterium. Lineage (GTDB taxonomy): Bacteria > Actinomycetota > Actinomycetes > Nanopelagicales > Nanopelagicaceae > PALSA-747. Next base: position 315 of record DAIOGE010000122.1, on the reverse strand, counting down.
TTTCTTACTCAGTGGGGCCGCTCTCGGCGCAGTTACGCGCCGGTACGACCGCCGCACTTACCTCATTGCGGACTTCAGTTATTTCCGGTGGCTTGCTCTGCATGGCATTGGTCTCGCTGACATCGGCAAAACTCTCCGAATTTCGAAATTTCGATCTGCAAACAAATCCATATGCAATTGAGCAACGAAGTAAAAAACGAATCGGAGAAGATCCGAGTTAGAAGTTCGACTATCAAATCTGCAAAACAGCACAAAAAATCAAAAAAATATTGTTGCGACACGCACTCACTTTTATATCGAAAATAGTGGCTTCTT
>DAIOGE010000121.1:0-2919 GCA_036745375.1 Candidatus Nanopelagicaceae bacterium | reverse complement strand
GTGCGCGTGAAATAGCCATTTGTTAGCTCCTTAATTAAACGCCAGTAGCGTTGAAATAACTATGGTAACCGAAGTTCCATGTCACCAACACTTCGGGATATCCAGTGAATGTGAAGTTAACAGCGGAAGATTGCGCAGAGGCAACAGCCGTATTAATTGTCACGCTAGTACCAGACACAGCGGTTACATAGGTGTTTGAACCTGCTGTAATGCCGGGGCCAGTGACTGCCATTCCTGGGACGATGCTAGAGTTAGCGGCGGACAATGTGATTGTCGTAGAGCTAGATGTAGCGTTTTGGACCACAGCAACTGCTGACTCAGGAACGATACCTACGATACGCATTGCTGCACTTGTAGTGATCGGTGTGCTTACAGTAGCGGATGCAGAAACTGCAACGCCAGCAAGTGAGTCGCCAGTAGTTGTAAGGCCAGTATTGCCAGCGGCAGCGCCAATGTAATAAGCATTGGAACCAACGAACGCTTGGTTAGCGTAAGCAATAGTAGTGCTACCACCTGTACCGGCTGGGTTAACGACCACGGCTGATTTGAAAACAGCTTGAGGATCATCAACTACATAGCCAAGGGCATCAGGAGCAGTTGTGCTAGCTTGCCAGTATTGGTAACGATTCTTACCATAAATTGGACCGCCAGTTGTAGAGTACTCACAACCAACGAACACACCGATTGTTCCAGCTACTGCTGAAGAAGCGTTGTATGCCAAGGATGAGACTACGAGATTACCGATGTTTGCACCGGTACCGATTTGAACAACGTCGCCGTTGAACAAGCTTGTGCCGTAACCATTCACGATGGGGAACATACGAGTAGAACCCGCATAAACACGTCCACCGATCAAGTTAACAGGCTTCAGGCCGTAAGGGGCCGAAACTGTAGGATAAGCCATGTTAATTCCTTAAAGATTAAGAACCAGAACCAAATGTAACCTTCGAACGTTTCTCTGAGAACAGAGGCATTCTAGGGTCGCTGTCTTTCAAGAAATTGTTATCCACGGAGTCCATCTGAGCTTGGTTTTGTTTTGCGTAGTACGCATCACGTTGTTGCAAAAACTCTTCTGGGATTCTGCAGAGTAACAATCCGCCTACCTCGATATTGCCTTTGAATCGGCCTTCTTCGGTGGCGTGCATCATCATCTCAGGATAATCTTCCGCTTTGCAGGGTTCATATCCTTCTCTGAACTTAGAGGAAATGTTACTGGGATCAGACTGCCCCATTGTGCTAATGCGAATGTATCTATGTTTCCAACCGGGCCGGGGGTCAGGCATAGGTAGAGTCTCAGGCGCCCTCCACATCGTTGGACGTTGGGTGGATGCTCTCGAATCTAGTTCGCGCGATAGTCTACTTTGTGCTGTCATGATTAGTTACTCCTCACTTGTTCTTCCGCAACCTTTTTGGCATAGAGTTCCAAAGGAACACCAAGCCGCTTGGCGATATTTACCTGAGTCTGAGTCAGCACGATCTTTTTGGGCGCTGTGCTTCTCGTAGCAGGTGCTACGTTTGATTTGGCTGGCCGCTGAGGGGGTGGCGCATCAGCAGGTTTCTCAGACTCAAACGCATCTGGGAAAACTTGTTTCAACCGAGAATTTAACTTCTCGTAATACTCTTCGGACGATGGATTAACGCCAGACTTGAGGAGTTTCGCATGGTACCCCAACGCAAAGCTGGTCATTTCATCATCGTTTCCGAACCACGGATTCTTTTCCCGCCACGCTTCCGCTTTGGGATCAACCACTGTAGTTGGAGCCGCTTGAGCCGTTTGTACTTCATTTTTACTATCTTGTAAAGGGGTCGGCTTAAAATTGTTAACTTTATCAGCCTTTATCTTTGCAGCCGTTAGCTCTTCTTGTGCAGCCAACAGTGCTTCAGAATCCCCTGACTCATAGGCAGTTTTGTACTTGGATTTAGCCTCTTCGATCTCTGTATTGACTACGCGTTTAGCGCTTTCAATCAAAGCTGTTTGGCTTTCGCTCAGTGAGCCTTTGAGTTTTTTATTCTCTTCGGCAATCACTTGAGCTGCACGAATAGCTTCTTCCCGCTCACGCTGGGCAGCCTCTGCCTTGCGGCGTTCTTCATGATAACCCTTAGTAAAGTGTTGTATCCTTTTTCTGACACTTTCGTCATACTTGGCTAGTTCATCCGCTTGAAAATCCTGTGGAGGTTCATCCATGGGTTTGCGGTTGCGATCCTCTGGGGGAGTATCGTCTTCGATTTCAATCTCGACTTCCTGTTCAGTTGCTTTATCAACTTCATCAGGGAACTTAAAGTCTTCACCTCTGTATGTTGCCATGTTTTACTCCTTATGACGCACGTGTAATCCCACGGGGATCTTCAACCACAGCTTCGACGTTGTCGTCGTTGATTAGACGGAACTCTCTGCCATGGATCTTCAAGCGGGTGCCTGAATTGGGTCTGACGATTACGAAATCGCCAATCTTGCAACGAGGCCCACTAGGGAACCTTGTTGTATCTGAATAGGCTTCTGGGCCCATCTTGATGACAAACAACACTGGGGTGAGCATCTCTTCTTTCCAAACTTCTTGGCTAGATTTGATAATCCCAATCTCGCTGTCTGCATACTCTTCCATTGCTTCGGGGACTACAGTTAATAGCATGAATCCCTTGGGGTCTGGAATCTGTTTGGCCTTTTGTTCTGGATCTTTATTCAAAATACCAGAAAGGTCTACAGCACTTACATCGAAGTTACTCGTCATCTTCATCATCCTTTAGTTTACGCACGAGGTCGGCTATCTCTCTTTGTGCAAGGGTAAGGCCTCGGATTACCCCACACATATTTTGGTACTCACCAAAATCCTTCGCAGCACCTTCGCTCATCGGTGCGGTATATGAATCTTTAATCTCTTCGAGCTTTTTAAGCAAATGTTCCAGCAGTCTGTCATCCAT
>DAIOGE010000120.1:0-2933 GCA_036745375.1 Candidatus Nanopelagicaceae bacterium | reverse complement strand
TGATGCGAAAGGCTTCCCGGCGATTGCCACCATGCACACGGACCGCCTGCTCAAACTCTTCGCCGAGGCCGCGCATCGCGTTGGAAATCACTAGATAGGCGAAGGGAATTCCTTTAAAAGCCAAAATCATTCCGATGCCCACTGGGCCATAGAGCAGGTTTCGCACCACCGGCAAATCAATGTGAAATATGTTCAGAACGCCACCGCGTTCAAAGATGCGTTCCCACCCTAAAGCAATCAGATACGACGGTGCGAGAAGCAAAGCGAAGACTGATCCGTTCCACAACTTTCTCGCAGGCGAATTAGTGCGTAGTACAAACCAAGCCACAACAAGAGCGACTGCTGCAGCGACTATCGAGGCGATGATTCCCAGAATTAACGAGTGGATAATCGAAACCAGGAAGAGGGAAGAGAAGACCGGTTTAAAGGAGGAAAAGGTAAACCACTGTGGACCCTGATCCAGTAACCGAGGGCTGAAAGCGCAACTAAGAAAAAGAATTATCGGGAGAACCAAAATACAAATTATCAGAAACCAAAAAAATGTAACGGCAGAGATTTTAGAACGCAGAGCGAGCCACACCTGCTCCCACCGAGTAAAGGTGGTCGCAGATGGGCTCGCTGACTGCACTGTTGTACTAATGACTGTGCTAACTATTGGTTAGTTATGCGATGTTCTTGGTGAACCAGTCATCAATCTCGCCTTGCTTTGGACCCCAGATGTATGGATCTACAACCTGGACGATTCCATTGGCGATTGTTGGTGTAGAGACGGTTACCGCCGCAACCGCTGTACGGGAGTTCATGGTTGGGAAGAAGAGTGAATCTCCGCCAGGTGCGCCGGTCTTCATGATGTCTTGGCCAGAATCAGACATTACGAAGTCAACAAACTGCTTTGCCGCGCTGATTTGAGCAGCTCCAGCCTTTGCATCAATTGCAATGCATGAAGGGAGGAGTGTGGTTTTGGACAAGAAAGTAACCTGTGGGTTGAAGCCAGCGACTGGCTTTGCCTTAAAGGTGTTTACTTCGTTGATAGCTGCAGAAGATTGAACAAGTGCGACATTGATTGTTCCTACTTCTAGGGCGTGAAGGGTTGGACCATTCTTAGCGTTAACAACCAAGCCATTTGCCTTCAGTGCGGTGAGGTATGCCTTTCCTGCATCTTCGCCACCTAGTTGTGACATTAAGCCAGCAATAAATGGATATGTTGGGCCGGAGATGCTTGGGTTATTCATGCCTACTTGGTTCTTGTATGTAGAAGTAAGTAGATCTTGGAACGAGCGTGGCTTTGCAACCTTCGCTGCGTTATAAACAACGCCAACCATTTCGGTGTAACCAGGAACGTTATAAGCATGTGATGTTGGTGTGAGCTTCTTTCCAACATACGACAAGCTGTGGCTAAGAGTTGGTGAATACGGCAATAGTTGCTTGTCTAAATCCAGTGCTGCGCATGGCTCAGCGCCATCAGCCCAGTAGATTCCCCACTGTGGGTTGTTCTTCTCTGCTTGCATTTTTGCCAACAAAGGACCGGTGCTTAGCGCAACAAGGTTGACTGGAATTCCAGTCTTTGCAGTGAATGCCTTTGTGACGTCAGTTGAATAATCAAGAGCTGCGTAAACGTTAAGTGTGTCTGCTGCGTGAGCGGTGGAGCCAAAGCTCGCGCCCGCAACAATTACTGCTGCCGCGCTAAAGGCTGCGGCGATTTTGGTGCGACGAATCATTGTGGTTTCCCCTTCGAAGGTTTTCGAGTCGAATCCAGTGGTCACAAGACGGCTGGTAGGCAAACGGTAAGAAGGTTGGGTGAACAACGAAGTGGCCAATAGGTTGCCAAATATTTAACAGGATGTGGCTAGTTGATACTCGCGAAGGAATTACTTGTGGAGACTAGGGGAATCGAACCCCTAACCCCCTGCTTGCAAAGCAGGTGCTCTACCAATTGAGCTAAGTCCCCGTCATTGTGCTGGCGAGAGTGGGCCTAGGTGGACTCGAACCACCGACCTCTTCCTTATCAGGGAAGCGCTCTAACCAGGCTGAGCTATAGGCCCGCACTTTAGCGGAAGGTGAAGGCTACCTGACAAATCAGGACCCCCCAAATTGGCCTCTTTCTCACGAATCGGCCGATTCTTCCTCCACATCCTTCACTTGAGTTATGGAAACCACTGAAACACCCTCGTCGAGGTTTACAAGGCGAACACCGAGGGTGTCGCGACCAGTCTCACGGATCTCTGCGCACGCAGTGCGCATCACCGTACCGGCGGAGGAGATGGCCAGAATTTCATCGTCGGCTTCAACAATCATCGCCCCGACCAAAACACCACGTGAGTCTTCATCAATCTTCGCTGCCTTCACACCAATACCGCCGCGACCTTGTGGGCGATATTCATCCAACGGTGTGCGCTTGGCATAACCACCATCGGTTGCGGTGAAGACAAACTTCGGCGTTGATGATTCGGTAATTGCCGCCATCGTAAGTAGCGCGTCATCACCACGGAACTTCATTCCGATCACGCCGGATGTGGAACGACCCATCGATCGAAGTGATTCGTCATCCGCGGTGAAACGCAATGACATGCCCTTGCGAGAGACGAGCAAAATTTCATCTTTATTGCTAACCAGCGCCGCCGAAACTACTTCGTCATTCTCTTTGAGGTTGATCGCAATCAATCCGCCAGAGCGAGGTGAGTCGTACTCGAGCAACGGTGACTTCTTGACGATGCCTGATTTTGTTGCAATGACAAGATATGGCTGTGCTTCATAGTTCGGCACCGCGATGACCTGTGCGATTGTTTCGTCCGGTTTGAAGGCGAGCAGGTTCGCTACATGTTGGCCACGAGCGTCGCGACCCGCATCTGGCAATTCGTGAACCTTCGCGCGATAGACCCGGCCTTTGTTGGTGAAGAACAACAACCAATCATGGGTGGATGCGACAAAGAAGT
>DAIOGE010000119.1:0-2950 GCA_036745375.1 Candidatus Nanopelagicaceae bacterium | reverse complement strand
ACTCGCAAAACGCTCCCTGATTTTCCTGGAGCCTGGAGCGAACTCTTGAACGGAAGTCGATGACAGCTCGCGAACTAGATGAGGATGATGTTCGGATACGTCCTAAACGCTCATCGCGTCCGCGCACAAAAGATCGCCCCGATTACTCACAAGCAGCTTTAGCTCGAATTATTGCGGTAGATCGCGGCCGCAGCACAGCCCTGATTGAAGCCACCGGCATCGTTGTAACGGCGATGAAGGCCCGTGAGCTGGGTAAAAAATCAGTAGTCGTCGGAGATATCGTCCGCATCGTTGGAGATACCTCTGGCAAGGTAGATACCTTGGCGCGTATCGTCGCCGTTGAGCCGCGCCGCAATGAACTCACCCGCACCGTCGAAGATGATGCCGGCATGGAACGCATGATTGTTTCCAACGTCGATCAACTTGGAATCGTTCTGGCCGCTGCCAATCCAGAGCCCCGGCATGGCTTTGTTGATCGCGCTCTCGTGGTTGCCTTTGATCAACGGATCACACCGATCATCATCATGACTAAATGCGATCTCGCTGACCCTACTGAGTTCCTCTCCGCATATAAAGATCTGGATGTGCAGTCGCTCCAAATTCAACGGGGCGCAGATCTCACCGCGCTGCGCGCTGCCCTCGCTGGAAAACGCACTGTGCTACTCGGTCATTCTGGCGTTGGTAAATCAACGCTCGTCAACGCATTAGTTGAAAGTGCACAACGCGCTACCGGGGATGTCAACGATGTAACAGGTCGCGGCCGACATACTTCATCGAGTGCAATCGCACTTGAATTAAATGACAACTCGGGGTGGATCATCGATACACCTGGGGTCCGTTCCTTTGGACTGGCCCATGTCGAACGAGATCGCGTCATTGGTGCATTTAGCGAGTTCGCAGATGCGATCGAACATTGCCCCCGAAACTGCTCGCATGATGAAGAGGGTTGCGCCCTCAACTCAATGATTACAGATCCCAACTCTCTCGCGCGGTTAGCAAATCTGCGTGGGCTACTACGCGAAGGTAAACTGAACTCATGAGAGATCTCACCCCAGACCTACAATTAGCTCAACGCTTGGCAGATGCAGCAGATGCAATCTCCAAGGATCGCTATCAATCCCTCGACCTGGTCATCGAGACAAAGCCCGATCTGACTCCGGTAACAGATGCGGATAAGGCGGTCGAAACCAAAATTCGCCAGATCTTGGCCGTAGAACGTCCAGATGATCTGATCGTGGGTGAAGAGTTCGGTACTCCTGATCTCACGGGTGACAAGTACTACTGGGTGATTGATCCCATTGATGGAACCAAGAATTTCTTACGTGGAATTCCCACCTGGGCAACGCTAATCGGGCTCTGCAATCCCGATGGTGAAGTTGTCGTCGGAGTAGTGAGCTCACCAGCCCTCTATCGCCGCTGGTTTGCATCGCTAGGCGGGGGCGCATTTGTGAGTGAGAACGGTGGGTCTGCCAAGCAGATTCACGTTTCTCAGGTGCGAGAACTCAAAGATGCCTTGCTCTCCTACTCTGATCTCGTTGGGTGGGGTTCACGCAAAGCTGCCATGTTGAAGTTGCAGGAAGATATCTGGCGCACGCGCGGACTCGGTGATTTCTGGTCGCATATGTTGGTTGCTGAAGGCGCGGTCGATATCGCCGTCGAGCCTGTCCTCGCACTTTGGGATATGGCGGCGTTAGATATCGTCGTTCGCGAAGCAGGCGGTTCATTTACAAACTTAGATGGCAAGCCCGGTGCGCACGGTGGTAACGGTGTATCAAGCAATGGCCTACTCCACGAGGCTTTCCTAAAGGCCCTTAATTCATGAAGTTCCTCTGGTTCGGCAAGAAGAAAGCGGTTAAGCAGGTTGAGGTAACTCCTCCACCTGCACCGCAAGAGGTCTACTCGGTCGTTGGATATATCTGCGAAACAAATCCTGAAGCAGGAGCGAAGAACACCGAACTACCGGCCCAATTCATCAATTCGGCGATTTTATCCATCCTCTCCAAGGCCCACTCCCCTGCGGATATTGCTGCCCAAGAGTTCTTTCAAGAGCGCGGGGCGAACCTTTTGCCGGTAAGCGATTATGCATTTAGCGCCGAGCGAGGCTTTAGCGGTCGAATTCAAGATGGCGAGATCAAGCGCACCGTGTTGATCGGACCCGCATCTGTCATTACTCGGGTGACAACACCATTGAGTAGTTCAATTGCCAATGCAGCAGCGAGCAATCCAGATCTATTTGTCGTTGCGATTGATGGAATCGCCTACGCCGCCTTTAGTATCACCAAAGAAATTATTTAGAGCTCTAACCACCCGTGATGAGGTAGCTCATCTGCGCGCTCAGGTCCCCATGTTCCCTTGAAGTATGGTGAGAGATGCGGCTCATTATTAATGATGCCTTCCACAATTCTCCAGGTCTCAAGTACTGAGTCGATATGTGTAAAGCGCATGTGATCGCCAGCCATAGCAGCGCGCAGAAGGCGCTCATATGCCTCTTGTCGATCGCCAAGTGCAGCAGCGAAGTTAACGGTCAACTTAACTGGCTCTGTGGTGAGGTGATCGCCCGGCGACTTAGCCTGAAGCTCAATATCTACACCATCATTCTTACCAAGACGGAAGCGAAGCAAGTTGGCTGAACCCTCTTGACTCTCTGCAAACAACAAACGTGGTGGTTGCTTAAATTCAATAATTACTTCCAGAGTAGTCTCTTGGAGATTCTTTCCGGTGCGTAGGTAGAACGGCACGCCCGACCAACGCCAGTTATCGACATACATCGTGGCTGCGACGTAAGTCTCTGTCGTAGATTTAGGAGCAACACCTGCCTCATCAAGATAACCAACATACTGACCGCGAATTACATTCTCCGGCTTTAGCGCCGCGATCGCTCTAAAGACTTTAAGCTTCTCATCTTCCATCGTGCTGGAGGTTAGATCTGATGGTGGCTCCATCGCGATGA
>DAIOGE010000118.1:0-2955 GCA_036745375.1 Candidatus Nanopelagicaceae bacterium | reverse complement strand
TTCCTAGATCGACCGCCATATCGCGACCAATAAATGACATACGGCTCGGCTTTTGCTTGCTCACAAGAGACCTTTCTTAGAGTTCAGGGAAGAAAATTTGAATTTCTCGAATTGCAGATTCAACTGAATCTGAACCATGTACGAGATTTTGCACAACCTTTGTGCCTTGATCGCGAGCTAAATCGCCGCGGATAGTTCCTGGTTCAGCAATGGTGGGATCAGTTGCGCCGGCGAGTTTACGAAATCCTTCGATCACTCGATTTCCTTCTGCCACAACCGCGACGATCGGACCCGACATCATGAATTCAACGAGAGGTTCGAAGAAAGGTTTTCCTTCGTGCTCCGCATAATGTTGTACAAGCAATGCACGATCTGCCTGCATCAACTTGAGTGCAACGATCGAGTACCCCTTGCGCTCAACGCGAGACAGAACTTCGCCAACCAAATTGCGCTTGACGCCATCGGGCTTGACCAAGATCAGGGTTCTCTCCATGGGGGCAAGTGTATTAGGTACCCCGCTTAGCCAAGAATTCGGGGTGCTCGCCTGCTTTTTACTGCTGAGGAGGGTTGGCGAGCAGGGATGCGCGAATCGCCTCACCCTTTCGCCCTATGAAGAAGGCACTCACCCAAAGCACAGCAAAGAGGCTACCCATGAAATACATCGCTGGAACCACTGAGCCATATGCGATCAGTCCAACCTGGAGGAGCGAGCCGAGGTACCACCCAGTCATTTTTTTCATCAAGCCTGCATTGAGCAGCAGCGCGATGGCTAGCGCTGAACCAAGCCAGAGAGCGAGCGCTCCATGGTTCTCCATAGCCAACAAGAGTGCGAATCCCATTACGAGAAATTCCATAGCCAAGACCGCTGAACCTAAAACTCTCATTCCTCGCTCCCCGCAATCTTTCGAACGATCGAGCGTGATTCTCCTGCGGTTACAACGGAGCCTGTTATTACAACTGCAGATATTCCTTCACTCACTTGATTGATGAGCGTGCATTGCTCCATTGCATATGTAATCGCGCTTCTTAAATCGTCCTCTTTGTAAACTCGATCCACTCCGAAGATTCCAACCGCCAATTCGTAGAGTCGATCCACTGGAAGTGCTCGCGCGGACGAATTCTGAGTAACTACAAGTCGATCGATAACGGGCTCTAACTCTTGCAGAACTCCAAGAACATCCTTGTCCCCCAGGATCGCAACGACACCAAAGATTGACTCAAAATCAAATTCCTTTGCGAGCGTTGTGGCTAGTGCATGTGCTCCGTGGGGATTATGCGCCGCATCAACGATAACCGTGGGATCGCGATAAAGAACTTCCAAACGTCCTGGAGAATCAACATTTGCAAATGCTTTACGAACTACCTCGTCGTCTAGCTTCACTCCAGCAAAGGCCTCTACAGCCGCTATAGCTACTGCGGCATTAGTCGATTGATGTGCACCGTAAAGTGGAATGAAGATATCTTCATATAAGCCAAAGATCCCATTCACTGAAATCAATTGACCGCCCACAGCGAGATCGCGCTTTGCGACAGAAAATTCGATGCCCTCGCGATAAGGAATTGCGGCTCTCTCAACCACTCTCGCCATGAGCACGGTTGCAACCTCTGGAGGTTGTGCTGCTAAAACAACGTGCGACTCCGGCTTGATGATTCCTGACTTAGTGAGTGCGATCTCCTCAAGGGTGTTTCCTAAATATTCTTGATGATCGAGTCCGATAGGAGTAATGACAGAGACCTGGCTCTGCACCACGTTGGTCGCATCCCACTCGCCACCCATTCCCACTTCTATAACTCCGATATCAACCGGAAACTCTGCGAAGGCGACAAAGGCCAGTGCGGTCATCGCTTCAAAGAATGAGACCGGATGAGGCTGGCGGCTATCGATGAGATCTAGGTAGAGAGCGATGTCGTTATAAGTAGCGATCATGCCCTCAGGTGGGATCGGCAAGCCATTGATCGAAATGCGCTCCAAAAAGCTCTCTAAATGGGGGCTGGTGAAGCGACCAGTGCGGTATCCCAGCTCGCGCATGAGCGAATCCACCATGCGTGAGGTAGTGGTCTTACCGTTCGTTCCGCCAATATGAATCGTCGGATAAGAAAGCTGCGGGCTACCCAAGGCATCGCAGAGTGCGACAATTCGATCCAAGGAGCGCTCAATCTGTGACTCAGGCCAGCGCTTGAGGAGGGCTTGGTAGATCAGCTCTACCGCTTCTAGATCTTCGGGCGAGGTCATCGGAATTATTCTGCAGGTAGCGCAGCGAGTGCTGCCGTGATGCGAGTGATCTCACTCGTTGTAACTTCGAGACGTTCGCGAATCTCAGTTACCACTTCGAGAGGAGCCTTAGCCATGAAGCCTTCATTCTCCAACTTCACTTTGGCGGTAGCCAAATCTTTCTGCGCGGTTGCAAGATCTTTTGTTAGGCGAGCACGCTCGGCCTTGATATCGATTGCACCCGTAAGATCGAACTCCACCAGAACAGATCCAAGTTCAATCTTTGCGCTGTAAGGGCCATCTCCGCGATCGGCGCGAACAATAAATCGGATTGCATCTTCGTAATCAGCCAGTTCGCCGAGTCCAGTGAACTTTGCAACGATCTTTGCAGAAGTTTTAATTCCTTGATCATTTCGAAAACGTCGAATCTCAGTAATGATCTCTTGAATCTGCGCCACAGATTTCTTAGCGGAGTCACTGTTATGTGATGCATGCGCCTTGGGCCAATCTGAAATAACCAGAGAGGGGTTACCCGTCAGGTTGCACCATATCGCCTCAGTGATAAATGGCATGGCAGGATGGAGCAATCGCAATAAGTTGTCTAGGACGTAGCCAAGTACTCGTGCAGTTTGCGCTGAATCCGATCCTGCAAATGTTGACTTAGTAAGTTCAAGATACCAATCGCAGAGATCGTCCCAGGCAAAGTGATAGAGAATCTCCATCGCCTTTGCGAATTCAAATTT
>DAIOGE010000117.1:0-2994 GCA_036745375.1 Candidatus Nanopelagicaceae bacterium | reverse complement strand
ACCTTTACAACTTCAACAGTTTCAAAACCCAACGCCATCAATTTTTCGCGGGCGTTATGTGCGACTTCAGCTGATCCTTCTTGCAGTTGATGATCAACGATAATTGCAATCACCTCAATGCCCGCGCTCTTGGCCTCTAAAAGTGTGGCGACCGCCAGTGCCATAGAGTCGGCACCGCCTGATACACCAACGAGGAGGCGAAAATCAGATCGCTCAATCCATGGACGAACCGCATGTCTGATGACCATCGTCGCCTTCATGGCGCCAAGCCTAATTGTTAAACCCGACCACCTGAAGGCATTAGTCCGCTAACGCTGTACATGCTGGAATAGAGAAGCCCTGTGCGAGTTGAATTGGCCTCCCACATCATTCCATTACCAGCGTAGATAGTGATGTGGTGAATATTTTGAACGGTGCCATCATATGAATAGAAGAGCAAGTCACCTGGAATCAATTGAGTGAGTGGTACGCGCTCAGTATCAACGAAGTAGAGAGCGGCATTGAGGCGGGACCAGTTAGGCCAACCTAATCCTGCTGCGTGATATGCGGCGTAGACCAAACCAGAACAGTCGAAACTATTGGGTCCTTGCGCTCCCCAAACATATGGCTTTCGTGCAAGTACCTGCGCTTTGGCATATGCCAGCGCTTTGGCACGAATCGCATCTGTGCCACGAATCGTGGTTCGTCCGGTAAATCCTCGATCAGGCCAGATCTTCGCCTGCCCTTTGGTATGAGCCGCGGTATTTGCGCTTGATTGCTCCAACTGCCAGAGCGCCAACTGTTGTTGCAGGGTGATTCGCACATTACGAGCCTTAACAAGTTCTGCCATAAGTTGGGCCTGAACCGCGCGCAATTTCGCGACCTCGGATGCCTGCGCAGATTGTGCTGCTGCGGCGGCCGCCTTTGCTGCAGCTACCTTGGCCGTTGCTGCAGCTTGGGCATTCTTTGCTGCCACCGCCGCTGCTTGTGCCGTTTGCGCAATGACCAGAGCACTCTTGTAACGCGAGAGAGCGACAGAGTCAGTTGCTCCAACTTGATTCAAAATACTCAACCGGTCTACTAAATCCTGTGGTCCATTGGAATCCAGGACGCTATTGAGAGTCGTGAATCCCCCTCCCATGATGTAGGCGTTCGCAGCCATTCGGCCAATGGTCTTATTTGCTTCAGCCACAGCCACTTCTGTGAGTGCAGCATGAGCTGTCGCTAAGTTTGATTGGTGAGTAGCAACGACGAGCGCCGCTTGCGCATTCTGAAGTTGAACCTGCTTCTGTTGGGTAATTGCAGTCAACTGCTGCAAAATATTTTGAGCCGAATTTAATTGACTCGTGGCTGCGGCGGCCGCGGCGGCTTTGGCATTTTCTGCAGCTTGGGCTGCGGCAATCTGCGCCTTTGTGGGAGCTGTGACCTTTGGCTTCGGTTTCGCGCTCGGTGTAGCTGCGAGCGAAGTTGCAGGAATCGACATGAGAACAGCAGCGCACAACGCTACATGCCGAATACGTCGCTTAGAAATCATGGAGCCAACCATTCGTGGGGGAAGTAACACTCAAGGATAAGCGATTTTCTTATGTGGAGCAGTTAATGACTCGGTGTGAATTTGCTGTGTTCTTTAGTTTGCAACATCCCGACGCTTGAAGAGCACAGAGACAATAGAGAATCCAAAGAGCAAATAGATTGCAGATAAGGCCAGTGACCATTGATAACTGACCGTATCCGAACCGCCTTGCGCAATATTGTCGAAGTTCTGACCGGGCAGCCATTTTTGGGTGCTCGAGATAACTCCACCGAGGATGGTCTCCAGGATCAGAGACCAAATAACTCCAGTCGCAATAGCGCTAATCGGAGATCTAAAGAGCAGGCCCAAGATCATTCCAAAAGTTCCGAAGGCGATTGTGCTAAGCAGAACATTGGCAAAGGTTCTCCCCAACAGACTCAGTGCATTGGCGGTAAACCATGCAGAAGTGGTGACCTTGGCATGAGGAGCAAGTCCATATGAGACACCTATTGCAACGATGGCATCAAGGAAGACGAGAGCCACCCCGAAAATAATCATGGAGATATATTTTCCGAAGAGAATCTTCATGCGAGAAGGTTGCCGAACTAAAAGGTTGCGCAAAGTACCCAGTGAATACTCTTGTGCAGTCTGTGAAGCAAATACGCAGAGAGCAGTTATCCCTAAGAAGAACGAGACGATTTTAAATCCATAAACCAAGCCTGTTGCCTGACTTAAAGTTTCTGGCGAGATGATGTCGCCACGCCTGCCATTACCTTGACCTGAGTTGGCGCGCAAAAAGACGATCGATGTAAAGAGCGCGGTGAGCGCTGCAACGACCAGAATCGTAGATATTAGAAGTGTAGGGCGGCGCAGCTTGCGTAGCTCTGCGCGTACGACATTAAACATTTTTACTCCCCCGTCATTTCAAAGAAGGTCTCTTCGAGCGTCGGCTGCGTCGCTGTAAGCGAGGCCAGTGTGACTCCAGCATTAAAGGCGAGACGATTAAATGTCGCACCCCATTCAGCATCAGCAACTATGTGTACGGCGCCATCAGTAACCGATGCCTCTCGTCCATGGCGAGTAGCAATCTCCAACAACTTATTGAGATCGACTGTAAATTCTGGTTGTACAACTAACGTCGCGATCTGCGCTGCAAGCAAATCTTTCGTTCGACCTGAAAATAGAACTTTTCCTTCGCGCAGCATGACGAGGGACTCCGCAATCATCTCTAACTCCGAGAGCAGATGCGAGGAGACGAAGACGCTTGTACCATCAGATGCCAAATCTTTGATCAAATTTCTAACTTCTTGAATGCCAGATGGATCTAATCCGTTGGTAGGTTCATCGAGAACCAAGAGTTTTGGATCTGGCAATAGCGCAGCTGCAATTCCTAGGCGCTGCTTCATGCCCAATGAATAAGTTTTGTATTTAGAGTTGCCACGATCTGCCAACCCAACCTTCTCTAGAAGATGTGGGACGCGATCTTGTGAAAATCCGCCGAG
>DAIOGE010000116.1:1825-3012 GCA_036745375.1 Candidatus Nanopelagicaceae bacterium | reverse complement strand
GCATCGTTCTCACGTTAGGTGATGATCCGACATCCTTGCAGCAAGCGCATCGACGTGGAGCTGCTGCCTACGTTCTTAAGGGAGAGCCGGTTACACATCTGCTTACGATTATTGAGCAACTAGAGAACTCCACGTATCACTTTGCCGCGCCAGCGTTGCCACAAAATAGATTTGATCTCACCCAACGCGAACTCGATGTTATTCAGATTCTGCAGACGGGCTGGAGCGCCAAGGAGATGGCCTCTCATCTCTTTCTCTCCGAAGCGACAGTGAAGACTCACCTTGCCTCGATCTATCGAAAGCTAGGAGTGAAGAATCGAACTCAGGCGATTGTTGTTGCGCTAGCAAACCACTTAATAGCCGAATAAGACCTCGCGGAAGCGCTCTCCCCAGATCTTCCAGCTCCAACGCTCCTCGGTCCACATGCGACCAGCCGCACCCATCTCCGCAAGACGCGAAGGATTGTCCAGAAGTTCGATGATTGCCTCGGCAATCTTCTTTGGATTTGTTCCATCAACTATCTCACCGGTCTTGCCAGGAATCACCGCATCTGGAGCTCCACCAGATTCGCCGGCAAGTACTGCTATTCCACTTGCACTCGCCTCCAGGTAGACGATTCCGAGTCCTTCAACTTCAAGCCCAGCAAGTCTGGACCTGGAAGGCATGACAAAGAGATCGCCCAGACGAAAATACTCAGGCAACTTGTCATATTGAACTCGGCCAACAAATCGAACAAATTCAGATAGATCGTGCTCGCGCACTAGTTGATCTAACTTCTTCTTGCGTGGACCTATTCCTACAAAGAGCAGAACAACATCGGGATGTGTGAGCAAAACTTCTGGCAACGCCTCGAGTAACTTATCTTGTCCTTTTCGATGCACAAGTCTGCCTACTGATATTAAAACTTGTTTGCCTTGAAGATTTAACTCTTTTACAAGGGCCTCGGATTTTGGACCCGGAGTGAAATGGTTCACCGAAATTCCAGGTGCAATCTGCACCATCTGACAATTTTTATTAACAACAGGAGCCATCGCTTGGCGAGTGAACTCACCCAGATAGGTAAGAACCGAGATTGACTTTGTGGAGTGAGCAAATATCTGACGAAATACCGGAAGCTTGGCCCACCAGACCTCATGTCCATGGGTGAGCGCAACTATATGCTTGGCACCAGCGCGCTTGAGTAGCTG
>DAIOGE010000116.1:0-1725 GCA_036745375.1 Candidatus Nanopelagicaceae bacterium | reverse complement strand
CCGCAAGGCTAGTGAGCCCGCTCTGAACTACCCAAATTTTGCGTGCACTAGGCGTGGTAGCGCAGCGGAGGTACCAGACCTTTATCTGAGAGAGTTGAGATTGCACGGAGCTCGGCAGGTGAAATTTCATCCTGGGGTCGATCAGAGATAGAGAGAAGGACGGATACGACGCAATCCGAACAAGCCAGATCGCGCATTGTGCAGGTTTCGCAGTCGATGATCATGTCCTAAAGAATAAAGATCACCACTGACACCTAAAGTTCGGGTATGGCAGCTCGTGTCGCAGCAAATCTCATCTTGGGCAGTGATGGCTCAACCACCTTGGCGGGAAGCTCCGCGGGGCTCTCCTTCCCCGCTGATCGCCTGAGATTTCACCAACTACGCCAAGAGTTCAGCGCGATCCTGATCGGTGGAAATACCGCTCGGCATGAGCCGTACACGACGACTCCGCTACCCCTCATCGTTCTTTCGCACGATCCTCTTCCCGATCGCCTACTCGGCAACGAGAATGCGAGAGCGTGGGATCTTCCTCTGGCAGCCGCGGTAGAGCGGGCTACCGACGAATTTGGAGATCTTCTCTTTGAATCGGGCCCTGCGCTTTTAATGGAGGCGATCCAGGATGGTCTGATCCAAGAACTCTTTCTTACGATCTCCGAGAAGGCCGGTGGTGAGGGTTTCATTAATCCGGAGGAATTAACGCGGGGATCAGTTCTGATATCAAGTGATGCGGTTCCAGGGGGTCAATTCCTGCACTATCGCCTCGCGCCTTCCCACGATTAACTGGCGGGCAAATTACCCTTATCCCATGGCCAGTGTAAAAAATTTCGATGAAATCCTGGCTGACATTCGTAGCATCGCAACTCGGGCGGAGCTGATTCTGGAGGAGATACCTGCTCCTCAAAAGCTCGCTCCATTCGCCTATGCCATGACCGCCGATACTCAAGATGAGATTGGAACTGCTCGCTTTGTTCTCCTCCATGACCCAGCTGGACAAGAGGGATGGGGCGGAGACTTTCGCTGTGTCACCTTTGTCAGAGCAGAGGTAGATCAAGAGATGGCCTCTGACCCCATGGTGGCTAATGTCGGGTGGAGTTGGCTCATTGAATCGCTTGAAAAATTTGGTTGCTCTTACGTGCAACCGAGCGGAACAGTCACGCGGGTCGCATCCTCCTCATTTGGCACATTGGGTGAGCGAGCAGATGACTCTGAACTCGAGGTGAGGGCCTCGTGGACTCCGACCGATTCTTTTGCAATCGCAAACCATGTCAGAGCCTGGCTCGACTTGCTCGAACGTTGTGCGGGATTAGAACCGATTCCCGATGGCGTAACTCCCCTGACTCGTAGCAACCTATCTCAGTAATACATTTGCCCAATGCCCGAGCCATTACTCACCCCGCGATCGGGCTTGCCTGAACTCATCACTGATGGCACAGGTTTTAAAAAGGCCTTGGATCAACTCAAAGGCGGTCACGGCCCTATTGCCGTCGATGCAGAGAGAGCATCTGGCTATCGCTACAGCCAACGCGCATATTTAATTCAGATCTTCCGCCGCGGTGGTGGATTACATCTCATCGATCCGATTGCGGTCTCAGATCCAGAGTTGTGGCGTGAGATGAACCTCGCCTTTCAAGATTGTGAATGGATCATTCACGCTAGCACTCAAGATCTTCCATGTTTACGGGAACTCGGAATCGATCCGCAACATCTCTTCGATACTGAACTTGG
>DAIOGE010000115.1:0-3030 GCA_036745375.1 Candidatus Nanopelagicaceae bacterium | reverse complement strand
GTGGCATTGATTCCGGGAAAGATATCGGGATTCTCTAGAATTTTTAGCGCCTGCGCCTGTGTGGCCTCTTTTGTCACTGGCACAGGTTGGTAGAGAGTTCCATTCCAGCAACCAACGCGTTTAGCGATGGGAAGTTCTCCGCACAAGCGGGTCCTGACATACAGATCCGAGTAGGTGATGCCGATTAGCTTGGCTACACGTTGTAAAACAGCCTTACCTTGATCTGGCATCTTCGAAAGCGCACTGCGATCTACTGTAATTACCATGCCGGGGCGATCAAGCACCATCGGTAGTCCGGTGTCATCAACGATTGCGCCACGAACCGCAGGAGTGACGATATCTCTACTCTGAATATCGTGAGCGGCATTTTGATATTTGAGTCCGGCTGCAATCTGTAAATAGAAAAGTCGGCCAAGCATCGCAAGCATTAAAGATAAGACTAAGACTTGAACCACTATCAAGTTAAGGCGAGAGCGTTGACTCATACTCGCTCCCGTGCGGTCAATGAATATTCACGAACTCGGCTGAGCGCGGGCAAAAAGATCGGAGTAAATAGAACAGTCCAGATCAAATTTCCCAACAATATTGCGGAATCATGTTTGAGCGATCCATTCTCTTCACCCAATAGCGATCCAAATAGTAGGTATGCAATAAGAGAGAGCGTGACGCCTGCTCCAACAAAAATTACAAAGGTAATTGGCGAAGAGGTTAAATCTGCGATCGAATCTCTATTTACCGCAAACAAGAAAGCGATGCCCGTGAGGATGAGCGCCCATTGGCCAAAGGGAGCGTTCGATGTTGGGGAGAGATCCAGAACGATTCCCGCCAAGAAACCCGTAACGAGTGAACCATTGTGATCTTCGAAGGCGATCAAGGAGATGGCAATCGCCAGGTAGAGGGAGAATCCGGAGATAGGAAAATGAATCAAAGAGACCGCGGATTCTTGAATGACAAAGAGCACAAAGAAGAATCCCAGGGTAGAGATGATTCGTACGGGGCTCATTTACTTCTTCTTCGTTGGTTGTGCCGAGGGTGTTGGGGTAGGTCCGGCGGTCGCTGCTGCAACGGGAGTTGGCGTCGGCGTTACATATACGGTCACGACCGGATTAGGCGTTGGAAGAATGGGTTCGCTGGGTGCCGTAGTAGGTGCACTCAAGATCACTGAAACTACGCCGAGATCATTGAGGTTGGCGTAGGAGTAGACAGTTCCCGTTTGGGTCAGTGAACCATTTGAATCATCAACTCCGACTACAACTCCGACTGGTACGCCAGGAACAAATGGTCGATTGTTTTCCGAACCATTTGTAACGAGGATGTCACCAGTTTTAATTGTTCCCGCTGGATCCAATAAGACCAGCGAATAGTTTGAACCACCCAACCCGGAGAGAACTCCCACGCTCTGCGAGCGCGCGATGCGTACTCCCACCCGGAAACTTGGATCGCTCATCAGCAAGACAATTGATGAGGAGCTGGTCGTAGATTTAACAACACCAATGAGACCGTTCTCAGAGATAACCGTCATGTCGGGTCTAATCCCGCTAGAGCTACCAGCGTCGATAGTTATTGTCTGTGAAAAACTTGAAGCAGAGCCTCGAGCAATAACTCGTGCAGCAGCCACCTTGTAGTTCCCGCGTCCAGCAAGATCTAAAACCGATTTCAATTGCGCCAATTGACCTTTTGTATCAGCGCTCATTGCAAGCTCGCTCTTCAACATCTTATTAAGAGCTAGTTCCTCTTGTAGTTGAGCATTGGTCTTGCCAAAATTCTTTACATCGCTAAAGAATCTACCCACTGGAGAGAAGATCGTTGAGACCGTCTTTTGAACGGGCGAAAGAATTGTCTGGGTAACCGATCGCGAGCCTTTGGTCAGGCTTACTCCGCGCAGATCTAAGGTAATAAAGAAGAGTGCGGTGACGAGCAAAATGACGAGCAGTAACCTGGAACGATTACCGCCGCCTCGTGCCACAGATGTCCTTTACTAAACTTTGATATGGATTAACGACGTGGCTCTGAGATCAAGACCTTCTCTAAGGCCTCAAACTCTTCAACACACTTTCCAGAACCTTCTGCAACGGCCTGCAGTGGACGCTCGCAGATATGAACGGGCATCCCGGTCTCTACACGCAGGCGCTCATCAAGACCGCGCAACAATGCACCGCCTCCGGTGAGCACGATGCCGCGATCCATCAGATCACTTGCAAGCTCTGGTGGAGTCTTATCAAGGGTGCTTTTCACCGCATTGACGATCTGATTTACAGGCTCCTCAAGGGCCTTACGAATCTCTTCAGCAGAGACAAATATGGTCTTTGGAAGGCCAGTTGCCAGATCGCGTCCTCGAATTTCAGCATCTAATTCGCCAGGAAGCTTGTAAGCAGAACCGATAGCCATCTTGATCTCTTCAGCGGTGCGCTCACCAAGGAGCAGTGAGTATTCGCGCTTCACATAATCAATAATCGCTTGATCGAGTTCATCGCCACCGATACGGATCGAAAGTGCGGTCACAATTCCACCAAGTGAGATAACGGCAACTTCAGTAGTACCGCCACCAATATCGACAACCATGTTTCCGGTTGGCTCATGAATAGGAAGACCCGCACCAATCGCCGCGGCCATTGGTTCTTCAATGATGTAAACCTTGCGAGCACCAGCTGCATAGCCGGCATCCTTAACAGCGCGCTGTTCTACGCCTGTAATTCCTGAAGGTACGCAGACCACGATGCGAGGTTTTGCGAGGTAACGACGACGATGCACCTTTTGGATGAAGTAACGCAACATGCGCTCAGTGGTATCGAAGTCAGCGATCACACCATCTTTAAGAGGTCGGATTGCCACGATATTTCCAGGGGTACGACCGATCATGCGCTTTGCTTCAATACCTACTGCAAGAATCGCGCCGGTATCTTGATTGACTGCGACAACGCTTGGCTCGTTGAGGACAATGCCACGACCGCGGACATAGACCAACGTATTAGCGGTTCCTAGATCGACCGCCATATCGCGACCAATAAATGACATACGGCTCGGCTTTTG
>DAIOGE010000114.1:0-3037 GCA_036745375.1 Candidatus Nanopelagicaceae bacterium | reverse complement strand
GGTGGCGGGCTGGCTGCTTTGCTCTTGCGAGCTAGGACTCCTCGGCAGCACACGTACTAGTGTTTTGAGGGGAAGAAAGTCTCTCCCGCGACGTTAGCTGCAATAGCTTCTCGCGCCGCTGTTAAGTTAGGGAGCAACCCAGCCGCGATTACTTGAACTGCAATATTTCCATACAAGGTGGCTTCAACTGGCCCTGCATGAACCGGAACACCGCAGATATCGGCGGTCAATTGATTGAGCAATCGGATCTGCGATCCTCCGCCAATAATCTGAATGGACTCTAACCGCTTTCCACTTAGCTCCATGATGGTGTCTAAAGTAGATTTATAGGCCGCCGCCAAACTCTTTAAAATGCAAAGCGTAAATTCTCCAGGCGAAGTAGGGGGATCAAGAAGGTGCTCCACGCACCACTGTCTAATTCTCTCTGGCATCCCGCCAGGAGCTATAAACCGAACGTCGTTTGGATCGATAGTGGTTGAAAAATTTGTGCCCTCTGCTAACTCAAGTAATTGAGGGATAGAAAGAGAGAGTCCTTGGGCGGCCCAGTCACGTCGGCACTCCTCCATGAGCCACATCCCCGCCACATTTTTCAATAATCTCACTGTTCCGTATGCACCCAACTCATTTGTGAGATTTGCTTCCAAAGCCTTGGAGTTGGTGATAGGAGCAGAATTTTCTATCCCGACGAGGGACCAGGTCCCACTGGAAATATAAGCTTGTCCTCCGGAATCCACCAACGGCGTTCCAGCAATTGCTGAAGCGGTGTCGTGCGAGGCACAGGCAACAACCTGGATCCCATCTAACTCCCCGTGTCCAACCACCGGTCCAATAGCAGTCCCTGGTTCGTGTAGTTGAGTGAAAATATTTCGGCGTAGCCCCGAATGTAAGATGAGATTTTCATCCCAAGACCTAGAGTTGGGGTTGAGCAGTTGTGTTGTAGATGCATTTGTAATTTCTGTGGAATACACACCGGTAAAGAGAAAATTCATCAAGTCGGGCAGAAGCAGGAAGCATCGCGCATCCCTGTAATTGGCAGTGTCACTTTCCGCAATCAATTGATAAAGGGTGTTGAATGGCAAAAATTGAATGCCTGTCGCCTCATAAATTGCTTTGCGACCTACGGCTTCAATAGTTGGTAGATAGGTTAGATCGGTTCGAGAATCGCGATAGGAGACCACGGGTTCAAGCAACCGACCAGACGAATCAATCAATCCATAGTCAACCGCCCATGAGTCAAAAGAGATCGAAATAGGGTCGCACTTAGCTCTAGCGGCAGCGATCCCTTTCACAACTTCGGAGTAAATATGAGTCCAGTCCCAACGTCGGACGGCACCATCCACAATTACTTCATGAGTAAATCGGTGCACAATTTCTAGCGAGATTGCAACTCCATCAAATCGACCAATAGCGACACGACCACTTGTGGCGCCTAAATCAACGGCGATGTAATCAGAGTTCATTCTTCTACCGTAGGAATGCAGCAGCCACGCCACCATCAACAGGAATATGTAATCCGGTCGTTAATGGAAGTTCTGAAGCGGCCAAAACGAAGACCGCTGCGGCGATATGTTCGGGAAGAACTTCTCGTTTAAGAATTGTGCGTTGGGCGTAATACTCGCCCAGCTTCTCTTCCTCAACTCCGTAAACCGCAGCGCGTTGTGCACCCCACCCACTGGCAAAGATTCCTGAGCCACGAACTACGCCGTCAGGATTCACGCCATTGACGCGAATCTGGTAACTACCTAGTTCAGCTGCAAGTAGTCGCACCTGGTGCGCCTGATCAGCCTTTGTAGCACCGTAGGCCACATTATTTGGACCTGCAAATACGGAGTTCTTAGATGAGATATAAACGATATCCCCACCCATATTTTGAGCGATCATGGCCTTAGCGCTCTCTCTAGAGACCAAGAATGAACCGCGAGCCATGACATTATGCTGAACATCCCACTCGGTTACTGATGTATCCACCAACGGCTTACTGATCGAAAGCCCCGCATTATTAACTACTAAATCAACCCCGCCGAAGGCTAAGGCGCTTTGCGCCACAGCATTTGCCACGGCTTCTTCGCTTGTTACATCAACGGATACAGCGATCGCCTTATCAGGGCCACCTAATTCCTATGCAACTTTTACGGCTGCATCAAAATCTCGATCTGCGATTACAACACAGGCACCTTCTGCCGCAAGGCGTTCAGCTGTTGCCTTACCGATACCAGAACCACCACCGGTAACGAGAGCGATTCGGCCCACTAGCGCCTTTGGTTTAGGGGCACGACGAAGTTTTGCTTCCTCGAGATCCCAATATTCGATTCGAAATTTTTCGGACTCATCGATGGGGCGGTATACCGAGACCGATTCAGCTCCACGCATTATATTGATGGCGTTAATGTAGAACTCGCCAGCAACTCGGGCGGTCTGTTTATCTTTGCCGTACGAGAACATTCCAACACCTGGCACCAGAATAATCAATGGATCTGCCCCACGAATCGCAGGAGATTCGGGAGTTGCATATTTTTTGTAGTAGGCCTGGTACTTTTCACGATAACGGGTGTGTTCTTCGTGAGCCTTTGAAATAATTTCCTCGACCGTAGCGCTGGAATCAACATCGACAACTAACGGAGAAATTTTTGTCCGGAGAAAGTGATCGGGGCACGAAGTACCCAGTGCCGCCAATCGGTCAAGCGCTTCACTCGAAATAAAATCAAGAACAACTTCTGAATCATTGAAATGCCCAACCATGCGGTTATCCTGTGAGGCAATTCCGCGAAGTGATGGAGCAATAGCAGCCGCCTTTGCTAGTCGCTCTTCAGAGGGCAAAGCTTCTCGAGAAGCTAAATTCTTGCCAAAGGGCGCCGCTTTACCGTTTTCAAGAAGAAATTTCTCTGCCTTCTCAATCGCTTGGCTAGACCGCGCCTCACACTCCTCTGAGGAAGTTCCCCAGGTTGTGAGCCCATGTCCTCCGAGTACGCAGCCATGCGCCGTTGGATTTTCCCTTGCAATTTTCGCAATATCGAGCCCAAGTTGAAATCCTGGACGG
>DAIOGE010000113.1:1660-3044 GCA_036745375.1 Candidatus Nanopelagicaceae bacterium | reverse complement strand
CGCACGGTTCAGGTCCGTGTATTCGCAAGGATGTAGGGGTTCAAATCCCCTCTCGGGCACTCATTTCACTCAGTTAGAGTTGGCCAGTGAGCACCTATGCCTATCTTGGACCCTCAGGAACTTTTACAGAAGCGGCCCTCATCGGCATCACGACTAAGGATGATCACCTAATCCCTTATGCCAATGTAACCGCTGCTCTCGATGCGGTGCGCTCGGGAAGCGCAGAGTTCGCCTTGGTCCCTATTGAAAATTCCGTCGAAGGTGTCGTTGCCCGCACCCTTGATGAGTTGGCTACTGGTCAGGCCTTAGAGATAGTGGCTGAAACTACGATCCCAGTGAGTTTTGCTCTCATGGTTCTTCCGGAAAATGCAGCGGGAAAAATAACTCGCATCGCGACCCACCCACATGCAGAGTCGCAGTGCCGACAATTTATTGCTCGTGAATACCCTGGTGCCGAGGTAATAACTACACCCTCTACGGCAGCCGCTGCGGAGGGGCTAAAAGAGGGCAATTGGGACGGAGCAATTGCAGCGAAGATCGCCGCAGATAAGTATGGACTCAGTGTCATCGCGGAAAATATTGGTGATAACGATGCTGCGGTAACTCGATTTGTCCTCGCACGCATGCCTGGACAAGTTCCAGCACCGACGGGAAATGATCGAACCTCTTTGGTCGCCTATATAGATATTGACCATGCGGGTGCGTTACTAGAAATCTTGACCGAGTTCGCTAAAAATAATGTGAACCTCACTTTTATCCAGAGCCGGCCAACTGGTCGCGAGCTGGGGCACTACCACTTCATCATCGATGTGGAAGGTCATCAGAGCGATGCTGCGGTCGCGCTCGCTATCGAAGGCCTGCGCTCCATCTGCGAGGACATTCGAGTTCTCGGTTCATATCCACGAGCGACAAATAGATAGGCTAACCCCGTGATTGATCTGAAGATACTGCGCGAAGATCCAGAGCGCGTTCGCCAATCTCAAAAGGTTCGAGGCGAGAGCGTTGAGATCGTAGATCAACTCTTGGCACTCGATGAGGCGCGCCGAAGTGCAATAACAACCTTTGAAGCTCTACGTGCTGAACAAAATCTCCTCTCTAAAACTGTAGGTGCAGCCAAAGGTGATGAGAAGGCCGCCCTCCTAGAGAGCGCTAAGGAATTGTCAGCTCGAGTTAAAGAGGCCGATGCCGCACGAGCTGCAGCTGAGGCAGCGGCCGATGCCGCGTTACTTCAAATCCATAATTTAATAAGTCCAGAGGCGCCTGTTGGTGGAGAAGCAGATTTCGTCGTGCTTGAACATGTCGGCACACCACGAGATTTCTCTCAAGCTGGATTCGAACCGAAAGATCATGTCGAACTCGGCAAGATTCTTAAGGCGATCGATAC
>DAIOGE010000113.1:0-1560 GCA_036745375.1 Candidatus Nanopelagicaceae bacterium | reverse complement strand
GATTGAATATTCGATATCGCGATGGTGAATCCACGAAACCCGTTGCGACGCTCAACGGAACACTCGTAGCAATCCCACGCATGATCGTTGCGATTCTAGAAAATCACCAAGAGGCAGATGGATCAGTTAATGTTCCCGTTGCGCTTCGCCCCTTCTTAGGAGTCGACAGATTACTTCCGGCGTAGCAGGTGTCAGGCCAAAGGTCATCGCAACGGACCTTGATGGAACGATTGTCTCTTCTTATGAGCGCATCACGAATAGAACCATCGAGGCATTTACCGCTGCGCATGAACTAGGGATCGAAATATTCTTTGTTACTGGTCGCCCACCACGCTGGATGCCGGAGATTAAAGAGGCATTTGGTTTTGGTAATGCCATTTGCGCTAATGGTGCGATGCACTATGACCTGCTTAAAGAGAAAGTCATCGAGGAGTGGTTGATACCAATCGACTCTCAATTTGAATTTGTTAAAAGGATGCGAAGCGCAGTGCCTTCAATCTCTTTCGCCACTGAATATGGCAATGAATTTCATCATGAGAGTGCTTACGTTCCACGATGGGATGTGGGAGTCGATCACTCTCCAGTTACATACATTGAAGAGAAGTTGGTTCAACCCGCATTTAAGATGTTGGCGCGGTGCTCCAATTTCGAACACACCTCCGACGAACTCTTGGAGATTGCACAGCGCGAGGTCGGGGATCTGGTAACAATTACACATTCCAATGCCGGGGAATCTTTGCTTGAAATTTCAGCGCTCGGAGTCAGCAAGGGTCAGACGCTAGCTAAGCTCACCGCACGGATGGGATTTACCGCGGCAGATGTCGTGACATTTGGCGACAACCCAAATGACTTCTCGATGCTCGCCTGGGCGCAGCGTTCATGGGCGATGGTCGATGGCCACCGCGATGCACCTAAATATGCCAAGTTCGTGGCTGAACCCCACCACATGGATGGGGTAGCCATGGTTATTGAGGAGTTACTCAAACTTCCAGTCTGACCAATTTTGCCTCCGTATAGGTGTGCCACTAAGTTTGCCCACGGAGGGCTCGCATAGCGGCCGAGTGCACCGGTCTTGAAAACCGGCAAGGGAAACCTTCGTGGGTTCAAATCCCACGCCCTCCGCCATTTTTATCCCGTATTCGGGCGTTTTTTACCCTTGTGGGCGATTTCACCCCTACCAACTAGGTACTTATCTAGCGTTAATGGGGCTCTGGTACGAAACTTCTCCCATGGCAATTGATACCTCAGGCAATGGCGTCTTCTCAGAGGGTCGAGCAAAGTTAAGCGCTCGCACGTTACGTACAGATAAGTGGTGGATCCAACCAGCGATCACCGTCTTCGTACTTCTCTCATTTATCGTTTATGCGACATTCCGTGCATTTGAAAATGGAAAGTACTTTGCGGCACCTTTGATCTCACCTTTCTATTCTCCATGTCTTTCGACCGCGTGTGTAAAAGGTTCGCCTTCGTTCATTGGAACAATCTTCGGCACCTATCACATCTTTGGAATGACGGTTTCGCCATCACTCTTCATCTTGATCTTCCCGCTGGCCTTCCGTA
>DAIOGE010000112.1:0-3079 GCA_036745375.1 Candidatus Nanopelagicaceae bacterium | reverse complement strand
TTTATTTGAGCGTTATTCGACGTGGCGAGCGCAGATCATTCGACCATCTGGCCCCTCTTGAAGGTGCTGACATGGAAGTCCGAAGGATTCAAAGGCGGCATCGCCAAAGTGGGTCCGGTAGGCGAGTGCTAGGAGCACTCGAACATTGGTGTCACCATCAGAGGTGATGCCGAAAACTCGCGCCGAGCGCGAAACGGTGTTCTCGATGACCTTTTCGGTGTGAGCTGTCTCGTGAGCAATCGCAGCATTGGACTTACCTTTGCAAAGCAGGTCAAGGACTAGGTGCTCAAACGGTGTGAGCTCCCGCTGCATAATCGTTATATCAGTCATGGCCGCCCCAGGTCGTGGTTCTTGCTTGCGGAAACTCTAGCAGGAGAGCCAGCACTCAGTCGTGAAGTAATTGCCCTAGATGAGAGGTAGTGCCTACTTCTAGAAGGTAAATGAGCCTACCTTTCCAGCATGGGAATCTTTCATCACTTTATGAACCTCAAGGCGGTTTACATACATTGGGGTTGGTTTCAAATATCTATAACCAACCTCCTTGTCATCCTCTTCATGCTCGTTCTCTTCGGGCTAGCGCTGGTACTTCCATTCCCCGGCAATAAGAAAGGGAAGGACCAAGAATGAGCGCAGATATCGAAAAGGAGATGTGGACTAGCAAGCTTCGTAAAGGCTGGCAGAAGAACCTGCCAATCGAGAAGTTGCTGCCCGATACTCAACCAGCGTATGTCGCATCATGGATCTACCTCTTTGGTGTCGCCACACTCGCCGCTTTAGGTGTCATCATCGCCTCCGGGTTAGTCCTCTCTTTTGAAGGTGCGAGCTGGTACCACTATTCCAGCGTTGGTCATTTCGTTAACAGCATGCACTTCTGGTCGGTGCAGTTCTTCTTTATCTTTATGGTGGTACATCTCTGGGGAAAGTTCTGGATGGCTGCATGGCGCGGTCGTCGCTTGCTCACCTGGATCACTGGGGCGCTCGCCTTTGTGGGTTCGATAGCAACAGCATTTACTGGCTACTTGATTCAAACCAATTTTGATTCGCAGTGGATCTCCTACGAAGCAAAGGATGGCTTCAACTCTGTTGGTATCGGTTCTCGATTTAATGTCACCAATTTTGGTCAGATGATCCTGCTGCACGTGGCATTTCTTCCCGTCATCATCGGCGTCATTACCTTGATCCACGTACTACTCGTGAGAGCAAAGGGTGTTGTTCCGCCTATCGATGCATTTAACAATGAGTTAGGGGAGCGCAAATGAGCGATCGCCGCAATGAACTCGAATCAGCACCTTGGTCAGGAAGAGTTCGACGTTACGATTTAATTAAAGAGGGAGTGGCAGCGCTAGTAATTGTCGCAATTGTGGTTGCCGCGCTCTCCACTCTTTTCGGCTCTCCAGATGACAAACAAGTCACCTTCAAGCAGTGGGCGGTTGCTGCTCCAGCAGATTTCTATGCAACAGCAGTACAAGAACTTGCCGGAACTAGTGGCACTGCCGGTTACGGAGCTCCATATAACCATGCCTCTGATGGAGTAAATCTCGGACCGCTGTACCTTGCTAAGTGGCTTGGAGTTACTCACCCCGTTGATACCGTCAATGATTTTGTAATTACCCCGCTAACAACGGTGGCAAATGCAACGCCTGTGGCAGATGCCCTTAAGCAATGGCAGAGCTCGGATGCAAAGACTCAAACCACGTGGGCTAGTAACTATGACACAGCTCTCACTAAGGCCAATCAGGATGCTTCTAAGGTGCCAGCTGGTAACTATGGGCCAGTCCCCGCTCTTGCTGCGGGACTTCTTACGATGGCACAAGCTGGCTCGCTGGATGGTGCACTCCTATCCCAAGGAAATTATTTCCAAAGCGATAACACCAAACAAACGCTCTTTTTAGGTGATGGAAGTTACTTCAACGATCAGAGCACCGCGTCGAACCTGCAAGGCTCAACGTGGGGCATGATGAATGAGACCGGGCGTTACCCAGGTCAGGCATGGCTCTGGTTGTACTCGTTCTGGTATCAGATTCCGCCATTTAATAATGGAGACAACCATCCATTTGGTGCCAATGCAGATGCCTGGATCATGTTGATCATGGGAGCGCTCTCAATCGGATTGATTTGTATGCCACTCATTCCTGGAGTGCGTTCACTTCCATACAAGATCAAGATTCATAGATTGATCTGGAAAAATTTTTATCAGGAGGAAAATCTCTAGCCTCGGTAGAGTTTGGGCATGACCTTAAAAGATTATGCCCAAAGCTACTCAGATTCCACTGCAGCATTTATTGAAGCAGTTGAGTTGGTGACTACCGAGAATATTGATAAGGCGGATCATGCGGGATGGACTCCTCGCCAGATCATTCATCACATGGCAGATAGCGAGTCCCAATCAGCTGCGCGCCTACGCAGGATTTTGGCGCAACCTGGAACTCAGATTCTGGGCTATGACGAGAATGCCTGGTCGGAATGCGAGGCGCTCGGTTATCGCACCTTGCCAATCGAGAACTCATTTGCGATGTATAAAGCCGCTCGTGCATTCTCTCTAGAAATTCTTAATAACTTAAAGGAATCGGATTTAGAGAAATTTGCAATCCATAGCGAGCGTGGAAATTTCTCTGTTGAGGATTGGCTTCGTGTTTACAGCAAGCATCCGGTAGACCATGCCAACCAATTGCGTGAGGCGATCGGGGAGTAGTTTTAGAGCGGATATACGGCAAAATTATGAAAGAGAGAATGGCGAATCGCTTTCGCCAAATTGTGTCTGGGTCACCTGATGGAAGACCGGATTGGGTAAAACTGATCGCCCATGGAGAGGGCGTTGGACTCTTTGGGCCTGGGAGCGCCGTCTGGCAGGTGCATGGCACTGTTGCAACTTTAGTTGGTGGCATCCGAGCACTTCTCTTGCAGGCGACTCATCCTGCTGCCCTCACAGGAGTCAGCCAGCACTCTCGATATGAGTCTGATCCACTGGGTCGCCTGGCAGGAACATCTAGATGGCTAACCATTACAACTTTTGGATCCACTGAGGCGATCGCTAACGAGGCGGCTCGCGTAAACGCGATGCACGGCCACGTAAAAGGTG
>DAIOGE010000111.1:0-3098 GCA_036745375.1 Candidatus Nanopelagicaceae bacterium | reverse complement strand
ACTCGATTGCGCTTGCGCGACCGCGGTTTTGAGCGATGCGGTATCCATCTGAGCGAGCACCTCACCGGCTTTGACCGATTGACCAACTTTTACATTGAGTTTGGCCAGAGTTCCCGAAGTGGTTGGAGCCACTGCTATATCTGATGGGCTAATGACAGTTCCTGAAGAAGAGACCGTCGTAGAGACATCCTGTCGAGCTACGGTTACTGTCGATAGCGCTGCGGCAGCAGCCTTTGGATGGAGGGATGTGTACCCCCAAAAAGCGACGCCTGCGATGGCGACCACAATTACAAGATTTATTGTCAGAATTCTGAGTCGGGATTTGTTCATACGCTCACCGTAGATAACGAAATTGTGATTAAAAGGTTATCCACCTGTTAATTTGCTGAGAGTTAGTCGGGCAGCTTCCCAATACTCCAGGCGATATCTTCATTCCGAGGAATTACCCAGACCCTGTAATCCGCCAGCTCTGGCTTGCTAAATATCGCCGCGCCATCTTCTCCAGCAACCACCAAGGCAGTCGCCAAAGCATCGGCCAACCCACCATCAGGACCCAAAACGGTGGCGCTGCGAGCACCAATAGCGATCAAGCCGGTATGAGGATCTTTGATGTGAGCACCGATCTCATAGGTTCCAGATGTGGCGATCGCCCCATCAAAAATTTCAAAGACTTTGACTACCTCAAAGCGATTTTCAGGACTGCGAACACCAATTGACCATGGCTTGCCATTTTCAAAGCCACCTGCCAGAGATAAATCCCCCGCAGCATTTACTTGAATATTTTCGGCGCCATGCGCTTTGAGAATCCGTACGCACCCATCGGCGGCCCAACCTTTTACATAACCGGATGGGTCATATCCACCTTTAACCACCCAGGGATCAAATGATCCATCGGTGAGATCTCGTGCAACCAGACAAAGCTGCCAGACCTCTAGCATCTGAGCCGAGGCATCTTCGATCTTCAACTCACCGCGACGTATTTTCGAGACCTGCGAATCAGGCTTATACGTGGAGAACTCTTGGTCGATTACTTTTACATACTCGGTTACCTCTGCCAAACCGGCATTGAGTTCATCGAGTCCAACTTTGGTGGATGCAACCTCTATGAAAAGGATGGTGCCCCAGACATCAATCTCAGCGGTTGTTCTTACTATCTCATTCATTCATTTCCTCACGTTCCGCTTTAGCGCCTCATAAAAATTCTCGTGCGCTCCCACCAGCCTTAAGGTCAAACTTTCTTCCGACTCAACCGTATATGCCAATAGCCATAATTGATTACTAAATCTATATTTGTAAATATAGAAACCATCAAGATCGCCTCTCTTTTGATCTCCCAATTGAGGATTGATCATGATTTCTCTCACTGCGCCGTCGAGCGCTAGTTTTTCGTTGTTGTGAAGCTTTTTAGCGTGGCGATCGAAGGTTGGGGAAGTGAGTACTTTCATTATTCAAATTTGTATTCACCAGTTGGTTCTTCAGATTTCGACTTGAGCAGCTCTCGGACGAGTTCGAAAGAGAGATCTGGATTCTGCTCGGCAGCCCGTGCAATTAAGTAGTAATACTCAATCTGCTTTGGGACAGAACGATGTTCGGCTGCAGCAATTTTCTTTGCATCTTCAACCAGGTGATCCGCTAGCTTTACCGGAGTAGCCATAACTTCCTCATTTCCTCTTTGAGAAGAGTAGCAGAAATTGTTACTTTTAGTTACTTTAGGGAACCTTTGGTTACAACCCGGCTTTTGTTAAAGCCGATTGCAATGAGTCGGCCCAACCTTGAGAGGTATATGAAGCGCCACCTACTCCTTGAATATTTGCAGATTGAGCAGCAAGGGTCTCCTGAATCAAATATGGAATCGCCTGTTGATTGATCTGTTGATCCCGGAATGACTCAGTTGGGTAGGTCAATGCGATTGCATTTGTAATCTTGCCATTAACCACAGTGATTTGAACTTGGACTGGACCATATCGAGTATTACCCGCATCACCTGTGAAGGTACCGCTGACCCCCGCTGCTTTTGGAGTAGTAACTGGAGCTGGCGTGGATGGAGTTGTACCTGAAGTGGTTGTTCCAGTTGAAGAAGTTGTGGTGGTGGTTTTCTTCGTGGATTTCGTAGTTGCTTTCTTAGTTGATTTCTTCGTGGACTTCTTGGTCGTAACGGGGGTTGAAGTAGGTGCCGTGGTAGCGGGCGTTGGAGTTGCTGCCGCGGTCGCAGGAGTCGTGGTGGTAGTCGTTGTTGTGGTAGTGGTGCCACCAGCTAAAGAGGTTGTCCCACCAGAGAGCGAAGTTGTGCCTCCCCCTAGTGAGGTACCGCTGCCAAGAGCTAAACCGGTGGTCGATCCAAATTGGGGTGGAGTAATTGCTAGCACTGCACCAAGACCACCGACCGTTCCGCCGGCGATCAAAAAGAAGCGTTTACTCAACATTATTAACTCCTATGTCCTCTACTCAACTGAGTGAAATTCAAATTCTTCATTGTGGAATCGATCCTTTGGAATACCCACATCGAGCGCAGCTTTGCGCACGGTTTCGACCAATCCTGTAGGTCCGCAGATGTAAACATCGGAGTCACTAAAAGCAGGAACTAACTTACGGATGTAGCGAGCATCCATCGGATGTTCCTTGCGGCTACCTACTAGGTAATGAACTCTCGCTCCACGCCAGTCAGCGATCGCGTCAAGTTCTTTTCGGAAGACCAACTCTTTCTCATCGCCCACGCGATAAAGGACATCAATCTCCTTGGTGGCATCAAACTCTTCAAGAAGCGCACGCAGCGGAGTAATACCAACTCCTCCACCAACAAGAACAATATGACCACGCGCTGCCTTTGAGGCTACAAATGTTCCATATGGACCTTCGAAGAAGACACGTGTGCCGGGCTTTAGATCTAGTACTGCACCTGATGCGTCACCCAAGTTTTTAACGGTAACGCGCATGAAGTGTTCGGTTGGTGCCGCAGATAATGAGTAAGGGTGAGAGATCCACCATTGCCCTGCAGAGATAAAGCGCCAGCTAAAGAATTGTCCGCCTTGTGCATTGAGGCGATCCAAATGGCGCCCCCGCATCACAATGGAAACCACGCCGGGCCCCTCAACCACGAC
>DAIOGE010000110.1:0-3145 GCA_036745375.1 Candidatus Nanopelagicaceae bacterium | reverse complement strand
CCGGTCTCTGGCTCAACCTGCGCGTCATGGTGATCGCCTCGCTCCTTAGCTTCATTCTCGGACTTTTAATCGCCGTCGCCAGAACCTCGCACTCTCCTGTGCTCTACCCGCTTCGAATTTTGGCAACGACCTATACCGATATTTTCCGTGGCCTACCTCTTCTCTTAGTCCTCTATCTAGTTGGCTTTGGAATACCAGGCCTCGGCTTTACCTGGCTCACAAACTCAGCGGTTATTCTCGGAACGGTCTCTCTGATCCTCACCTACTCCGCATATATGGGCGAGGTAATCCGAGCGGGAATAGAAGCTGTGAATCCCGCTCAACGCATGGCTGCTCGAGCACTTGGATTAACGCCTACTCAAACCCAACGCCATGTGGTTCTGCCGCAAGCCCTTCGCAAGGTCACGCCTGCTCTCCTGAACGACCTCATCTCGCTACAGAAAGACTCTGGGTTGATATCAGTGCTGGGAGCAATTGATGCGATCCGCGCAGCTCAGATCGATGCATCACAATCCTTTAACTTCACGCCATATGTTGTTGCAGGAGCGCTCTTTGTCTCGCTGACGATTCCTCTCACTCGTTTTACCGACTGGCTCTCCAATAAGCAGGATCGCGCTCGAGTCCAACAAGGTCAGTGGTAATAATGGCCAAAGTTATGCTCGACATTATCAACTTACGCAAAAGTTACGGCCCTGACTTAGTACTTCATGACATCTCATCGACACTTGCAGAGCACGAGGTAAAGGTACTTATCGGTGCCAGCGGCTCCGGAAAATCCACTTTGTTGCGCTCTATCAATCTTCTTGAAGGAATCGATGACGGACAGATCTTGTTAGATGGTGAGGACATCACAGCAGTTGGAGTGAATGCTGATGTTGTCAGATCCCAAATAGGGTCAGTGTTTCAATCTTTTAACTTGTTTCCGCATCTCAACGTATTGCAGAACATCACATTGGCTCCACGGAAAGTTCATGGCGTCGCCCGAGAGGAATCCGAAGCCGAGGCGATGCAGTTACTTGAGAGATTCGGGTTAGCCGACAAGGCAAAGCAATACCCCGACTTGTTAAGTGGCGGTCAACAACAACGCGTAGCAATCTTGCGAGCAGTTATTACTAAGCCAAAGGTGCTCCTTTTGGATGAAGTAACGAGTGCACTTGATCCAATATTGATTGCGGAAGTATTGGCTCTGATCTCCGAGCTCAAAGCTGAGGGAATGACCATGATGATCGCTACCCACGAGATGGGATTTGCTAAGCGCGTTGCCGATCAGGTGCTCTTCCTGCATCAAGGTCAGATCTTGGAGGCCGGATCACCTCACACTATTTTGGAAGATCCGCAGACTCCCCAACTACAGAGCTTCTTGAGCGCTCTTCGTGACGCCGGTCGACTTTAAGCGACTTTGACTCTTTCGCGTCGAAATAAGCGCAACCCCACGTTAAAGAGCACAATCGCTACGATCAGCCAGATCGCAATCAAGGGTGCGGATACCGCCTTCTCGTTAAGGACGATCTGGTAAAGCCCGCGTCCCCCAGCCAAATTTGCAATGAGGCTGGTCGGTTCAAAGCGGGAAACTCCCTTGATGGAACCCACAATTGCTACATCCAAGACGTAATAGACGATGGCAATAATCGAGAAGAAGCGCGGTTCGATCGGCAGGCGCATAATCGCGAAGGAGAGCGAGACAAAGAGCGGAGCCAAGGCGAATGCCACAAGAAGAGGTCTAGCCGAGAATGAGAGATCAATCTTCCCACCATGAACGCTAAAAATGACTACCGATATTGCAACAATCAATAGGGCCCAAACAGAACAGATCATCTGCCAGAGACGCCTTGTTGCAGCGATAAATGTCTCTCGGCTCTTAAAGAGGATTAATTCATTTTCAATGAATTCCTTGCCCTCCAAAATTGAGGGAGAGATGAGCGAGATCATAAAGATCGTTTGCACTGTGGAGCCTGTGACGATCGGGATGATCACTCGCTCAGAGCCGCCAATAGTTAAAATCTTGTTCGAAAAAAGTGGGACAACCCCGAGCCATAAGAAGAGGATTGGCAAGCGCAGGAATTGAGTATTGGTAAATAACTGGGCGAACCTGATTCCAAGGTCATGATTGCGAGACTCGATACTACGGGCGATTCTCCACGACAAAGGTTCGCCACCTTTTTTGCGGAGTGAGAAACTCTTAGATCCCTCGATATTTAGGGCATTTTCAATCGTGGTGCGACGGCTATTGAGGCCAGATACAAACACCACGGTAAATGCGAGATAGCTCCCCGATTCCAGGAGGACTTTGCTAAGGGATTGGGCTTGGAGCAAGGGTAGAAAAATTCCAGTGAAACTCCACTTGGCGGCATGGCCTTTAACTATTCCCCCAATGCTGGTCTCCAAAATTAAAACTACCGCGGGCAATATGTTGGCCAGGAAGGTAGCCTTCAAAAATGAAGCTAGGAAGGCACCAAAGAGTGAGACCAATACGAGCGCGGTATCAAATCCCAACACGTTGTGAAGTGTGAAATTTACATGCAGTAGGAAATCTGAGGAAAACTTGGAGAAGCCCACAATAATTGCGTCGAAAACCAACCCAATTACGAGGGCCGTAGAAAACGCTCGATAGAGATATCGCTTGAGCCAGGTTCCGTAAAAGAGCTGAATAGAGTCGGTGTACTGCCCTTTGAATTCCGTGGCTACGGTCGCCATGACTCCCGTAAATGCGAATAAAAGTGCCATCCGCTCAAAACCAATGGTGGGATCGGCGATTAACTTAAAATTATTGAGCGCCGACAAGAGTCCGACATCAATCAAGATGTACAGGCCTATCTGCAATTGAAAGAGCAGATACCCACACGACAAGTAGGACCACTCGAGCCTCAGGTAACGTAAGACAGTTCCCACCCCAGAATTAATCAATGGTCAAACCCTTTGTAACATCGTTAAAGACATCGACCAGGGTGCCAACTTTGGAGAGATCCCATCTCTCATTGAGGAGCAATTGGCGTTGAATGATGAGGACCCGATCGACATAGCGCTCCATGTCGTTGAGATAGTGGCTCGAGATCAAGATGGTCTTGCCAGCATCGGCTCGCTCGCGCAAGAAATTGTGGAGCCAAAAAATGCCATCAGGATCAAGCCCATTAACCGGTTCATCAAA
>DAIOGE010000109.1:0-3190 GCA_036745375.1 Candidatus Nanopelagicaceae bacterium | reverse complement strand
GCTGAGTCGCGGGAGTGGAGCGGGCGACGAAGAATTGAGGGAGAGTCACAGAGCGCGGCCAAGATCAGTGCTCGGTTGGTCACCGATTTAGAGCCCGGAATCGTCAAGGTCGCCTCAACCGGAGTGTTCCCCCGGTAAGGGGCGAGCCAGTGATTCGTCATATCGCAAGCCTACCTGAGATACCTTTACGCTCATGTGCGGTCGTTATGCTCTCAACGCTAGCCAAGATGAGCTGATGGATGCCTTCGAAGTTTCAACGGATTACGCCGGCCCCATCTTGCCTGCAGATTGGAATATCACTCCGACCCGCGAGATTTATGTGGTGCGTGATAATCGCGAGGGGAAGCGAGAACTCGCCACAGTCTCATGGGGACTAATCGCACCGTGGTCAGATAATCCGCAGGATGCGCTGCGCTCTCAGTCGCAGGCGATCAATGCTCGCACTGAGACGGTGCATGAGAAACCAACATTTAAGAACGCATTTCATCAACGTCGTTGTCTGATTCCGGCATCTGGTTACTACGAATGGGCGACTGAACTCGGTCCTTACTCGACCAAACAACCATTCTTCATTCATGGCAAAGGTCTGATCGCATTTGCAGGAATTTGGGATAGGTGGCGAGCTCCCGATGGGAGTTATCAAGAGAGTGCGGCGATCATTACGCGACCGGCCGTTGAATTTCTAGCCACGGTGCACCATCGCATGCCAACTTTCTTGCCAAAAGATCGTTGGAGCGAGTGGCTCGACCCACAGGTGACATCCACGCATGAAATCCGCGCCTTGATGGCGGTGGAGCATCCAGCCGAGGGGTTATCGGCCTACCCTGTCTCATCAAGGGTCAATTCGACCGCCAATAATGGTCCTGCGCTCATTGAACCTATCGAATTAGGGGAGCCAGAGACCCTTTTCTAACGGCCACTCGTTGCCTCCTTGGTCAGATGGGAATAAAGGGTTCGCTCAGGCGGTTCTCACCGTGTGGGAGTAGCCTTGGCCGACATGGACGCGACTGATTCAGAGCTCGCGGTTGTAGACCGCGCCGCGGAGAGTGCTGCCCAGAAGAAGGCGCGATTTGAGCGTGATGCGCTCCAATACACAAATCAGCTCTACGCGGCTGCCCTGCGCTACACCAAAGATCCGCACGACGCCCAGGACCTAGTTCAAGATACCTACGCCAAGGCCTTCGTCTCCTTTCATCAATTTGAACCAGGTACCAACCTCAAGGCTTGGTTGTACCGAATCCTCACCACAACCTTTATCAATACCTACCGCAAGGATCAGCGCCGTCCGCAGATCAGCGATGGCGAACTTGAGGATTGGCAGATCTATGACGCTGCCAGCCACACCAGCGACCAGGGACGCTCTGCCGAAGATGTAGCCCTTGATGGAATCGCAGATTTAGATGTGCGAGCAGCTCTTGCCGCAATGCCAGAAGATTTCCGATTGGTGGTCTACCTCGCCGATGTCGAAGGCTTCTCCTATAAGGAGATTGCCGAGATCGTTGGCGTTCCTTCGGGCACCGTGATGTCGAGATTGCACCGCGGCCGTAAGTTGCTCCGGGCCTCACTTGCAGATTACGCCAAAGAGCGAGGATTTAATCGTGGAGGGGGCGATCATGAATAACATGAATCAGATTCCTTGCGATCAGGTGCTTCAAAGTT
The DNA here is from genome assembly GCA_036745375.1 of Candidatus Nanopelagicaceae bacterium. Taxonomy (GTDB): domain Bacteria; phylum Actinomycetota; class Actinomycetes; order Nanopelagicales; family Nanopelagicaceae; genus PALSA-747. Next base: position 1,531 of record DAIOGE010000109.1, on the reverse strand, counting down.
TGTTGCTCTTCATCGATCACGAGTTGCCATCTGACCAGGAATACCAGATCTTCCAATTCCATTTCCAAGAGTGCCCAGACTGTAACGAGGTAATGGTCCATGAGAGCGCGGCGCTCGCCTTCATGCAGAATCTGCTCCGCAGTAGTTGCAACGAAGAGGCTCCCCAAGATCTTCACGAACGCATTAGACAGCAGACCGAGGCGCTAGCGGGCCAGTCCCAAGTTGAGTTCTTCTCCTCCTCAACTACGACAATTACCAACTTCAGCTTTGATGGAACAACCTCGATTCAAGTGACCCAAGAGTTCACCCACGAGATTCGCCACGACTTTACCGAGGGTCAGTAACTCCACTTATTTACACGGGCATCCATTAAGTTTTAGGCATGCAAGCGGAGCAATTACTCGGTTCGGTGGGGATGGCCTCACTCACTGTCCGTCCGCTCGATACCGGAGTAGCTCAAGGGCTAAATGACTTGCCGGTTCTGGCCGCAAACTCTGCTCTTAATGTGATCGAATCGGCGTGTAGCGCTGCCATCGCAGAATTTTTTGAGACCGGAGAGACCTCATTCACCATTGGGGCTGCGATTCAAATGCGTGGTGCGGTTTCTATCGGGGGAGAGATTCGCGCTCTCGTTAAAGCAACTGAATTTGAAGATAACACTCTCACCTTCGAGTGTGAAGTTCATCAAGACCAACGAATAATCGCCGTCGCACAAGTGCAACGGCGATTAGTAGATCGTGTTACGTTCATGGCGCGCAGCGCTGCAGAGAATCTGCCTCGCAATAGCGCCGCTAGCTAATTCTCTTACGCCTTCTTAGTGGCCCAGAAAATCTCTGCGATCTCATCGATCTTTGCGAGCAACTTATCTGCAACTGCTACATCAGTTGAACCCTTGGTTCCACCAGCTCCAGCAAGCTTTGTTGCCTCGTTGAAGAGTGAGTTAAGTTGTGGGTATGCCTCAAAGTGTGGGGCCTTGAAGTAATCGGTCCAGAGAACCCAGAGATGGTGCTTGACGAGTTCGGAACGCTCTTCCTTCACCGCGATAGCGCGAGCTTGGAAAACTGGATCGCTGCTTGCGTTGTACTTCTCGATTGAAGCTTTAACAGATTGTGCCTCGATCTTGGCCTGTGCTGGATCATAGATTCCGCATGGCAGATCGCAGTGGGCATATCCAACGAGTGTTGGCTTGAACATAGATGCTCCTTCTTCAATAAAGATTGGTTGGTCCTGTGTGTCAGACTACTACTCTCATGGCACGCCTTCCATTTAGAGTTTTCCGAGCTATCGCCGTCAGCGGCTCCTCGATGAGCCCTACTTATAACGATGGTGATTGGCTCATCTTCAGATCCCTTAGACGGGCAAGCGCAAAGCATGTGCAACACCTTCTCGGCAGGGTCGTAGTAATTGAACGCGAAAGTTATCCGGGAATTCACCTCATCAAGCGAGTTATCCGTGCAGATGCCAACGGAATCTGGGTCGAAGGCGATAACAAAGAGGCAAGTACCGATTCACGAAACTGGGGTGCTCTCAC
>DAIOGE010000108.1:0-3193 GCA_036745375.1 Candidatus Nanopelagicaceae bacterium | reverse complement strand
TCACCGGCAAGGTAGAGCTGCTCTTCATCGGTTAGATCTTTGCCGATCAGCCAGCGGAATGGCCCAATGAAGGCTCCGATTCCAATGAGAAATCCGATGCTCCAAGCGAACATCGACATCAAGAGGACCTTGTTTACATTGTGAGAGTCGGTCATATCGCGACCGGCCTTCATTGCAAAATAAGTACCCCAGCAAAAAATTACACCGACGACAATTCCTGTTCCCATGTTGAGCTTGGTGATCAAGCTCTTTTTGGGGTTAGGGATTGGACGCGATGAAGCAGGTGCGTGCGAAAGTGTTGTCATTGTTGTACGCCTCCTGTTGCCTGAATTGATGAGACCCAATTATTGAAATCTGTCGGACTTTCCACGGCACCACTTGTCTCCATGTAAGCGTGATAGAGCCCGCAGAGCTCCGCACACTTAACATCGAGCGGACCCGTTGCAGTTGGATCAGCATGTGCAACTGTTGTAACGAGACGGTTAGCATCGATCTTCACACCTAGTTGGACCGGCCAGAAAGAGTGATTGACATCAGCCGACATCACATTGAATGTGACAGGTTGATTGACCGGCAGATTAAGCGTGTGGGTGTGAATGTTCTGTTGTGGGTAGTAGAAAGACCAGACCCATTGCGATCCCGTGACATCTACGATTAATGATTTAGGTGCATCAGTAGCTGCAGCGATTGACTCAGTATTGAGCGCAACCAAGCCCCAGACGATTGCAACGATACAAAATAGAACCGATGTCGCTGTCCAGACAATGACTACAGGTCCATTCGTCCTAATGGCCACACCATCTTCTGGCGGTGTATCACCACGATGCATGTTGAGGAATGATTTAGCTGCAATCGATAGCACCACACCCGCAATAGGGGCGGAGATCACGGTAAACCAAATCATGATGTCTTCATTTGCTTGCATCTGCTTGCTCAGTACGACGGGCATCCACTTTGGATAAGCCCATAGACCCAGAACCACAAATACTGCTGTGAAGAAGACCCATAGGAGCAGGGTTTGACTGACATCTTTCCGCTTCAAGAATGTTGAGACTCGAGCTCCTGGAGTAGGGGCTAAGAGTTCGCTTTCGTGATCAGCCATTTACGACACTCACCTTTCCGCTCATGTAACCAAGTTGGCCCATTACTGCGCCAAAACCTTGGTAGGTGGAGTCACCACATGGATATTCGCAGTTCCAGACATAGTTTCCAGCTCCATGAGTCAAGAAGGAGAAGACAACTTTGTGACCAACAGGCAACTTCGTTGGATCTGCGTTGTACGCCTTCATCTCAGCATCGGTATTAACTGGCAAAGGAACATTTACAAAGAGTGGATCTTGCGTAGAAGTTGGAAGTCCATGCAGCGTGAAAGTGTGCTCAACTCCATCAGGTGGGAGCGATGTCTTTGCAACGCCGTCATACGAGACGGTGCCATCCACTGTTCCAACGACACTTCCAAAATATGGAGTGTTAAGTTTTTCACCGCTGTCATAGACGGTGAGCGTGACGGTTATGTAAGAGTTAGCTGGGAGTACGAAATCTGTGTAAGGACCATAGGAAGGCCAACTCGGATGTCCACCGTCGCAGGTCGCGCAATTTCCATGCGCCTTAGAGTTGATTGGATCTGGATAGACCCCGTCGGCGATGGTGTAGTGGTTATATGTTTTTCCATCGGCGGCGGTAATAGTGCCTACTACCTTGGTTGCATAAAGTTTTGGCTGAGGGTCGGCTGAAACACTGTGAAGAGTTAAGCCAACGCCGGCGACAACTACGATTCCGAGTACGACTGCGAGCAGCGCACCTATCGTGGTCCTCGCCTTTGAGGGTGTGGCTGTTTCCACGGACATCCTTTCTTGAGGGTAAGTGTGGGGTGTCTGAGAATGATTAGGTGGACAATACGCCTAATATGTGATCTGGGAAACACTTTATTGCTAACTGCTCGCGAAAAGTTTTTGGCTGTTGAGGGTTAGCACTCATGTGCTCTCCGGAGCATTGCTGAGTGTCAGTTGAGAGGTTGATGAGTATGAGACTTAACCCAATCTGGGATCTCTTCTTTGCGCTACTCATCATAGGTGCCGGGTATTGGTACATCTCGGAGAAGGTCGCCCGTCAATCAATCTCGCTGCTCCGTCAGATCTGCTTCTTCACAGGGCTTGTTCTGACATTTGGTTTGTTAGTGGGGCCAGTCCCGCACTACGCAGTGCGAATTTTTTGGGTGCACATGATTCAACATATTGGATTGATGATGTTGATCTCGCCGCTTCTGGTCCTTGGTGCTCCCATAGCTGTTGCGCTCGCCTCTAAACGGCCCAAGCTCGCCACAACTGTCCGGAGCATCGGAGGTAATCGTGCGGTTCGCAACCTCTTTAGACCCCAAGTTGGCTTCACCCTATTTCTCATTGTCCTGATTGGTACCCATTTCTCTCCGCTTGCAAACCTGGGGATGACAAACCCAAATGCTCACTGCTTTGAGTTAATGCTCTTTCTCTTGGGTGGTTTGATTTATTACTACCCGGTGATGGAGGGCAACCCGCACCCATTTTTCGTCCCATACTCCCTCCGCGTGATCTCGCTCTTTGCCATGATGTTGCCTGAAACGATGGTGGGGTTCTTTTTATACTCAGGAAATCGTGTACTTCACTCACTTCCGGCCCATACTTCGATGCAGATGGGGCTCGCCGATCAGCACCAAGGTGGAGCGATCATGTGGGCGATGGGAATGTTGATAGATACCATCTGGATTGTCCTTGCTGCCAAGGATTGGTTCGCCCATGAGCAACTAATAGCGGAAGAGGAAGATGAGCTTCAACCAGAACTCTGAAAATACCCCAGAGCCAAAGCGTCGCTGGGTCCTATGGGGGTTGCCTCTCTGCGGATTGATGGGCGTTTTTGAATTTAACCGCGCTCTAGGGGGAAACCACCTTAGTTGGGTCTATGTATTGGAGTGGCCCTTCTTTGGAGTCTTCATCTACTACATGTACTGGAAACTTTCGCAACCGCAGGAACCCTATGACGACTCAGATGATCCTCCGCGAGAGATTGAATAAGGTTTAACTTAGTAAACTTAAGGCCTTATGTTTCAGCTCTTATCGCTATCAACCGAGGTTTACTTCTGGATCGCCACAGCGGCACTCCTGATAGCAACTGTCTATTTCTGGCATAAGTTCGCGGTTCATAACTGGAAGAACATCAC
>DAIOGE010000107.1:0-3260 GCA_036745375.1 Candidatus Nanopelagicaceae bacterium | reverse complement strand
ATTAAGCGTGGCAGTTTCGACACCTTAGATGGTCCCGAGATGGTCTCAGTGCTATCGGCTCTCGTCTTTGAAGCGCGACGCGATGAATCCCCAAAGATTCCTAAAGGCGCTGTCGAGGAGTCCTTGAACGAACTAATTCATCAATGGTCAATCATTCACACCAATGAGATCGAGATTGGTCTGGAGCCAATGCGCGAACCGGACTTAGCCTTTTGCTGGGCTTCTTATCGTTGGGCTAGCGGACACTCACTTGCCGCTATTTTGCGTGGAACCGAACTTACCGTGGGAGATTTTGTAAGATCGATGAAACAAATCATTGACCTATTGCGTCAAATCGGAAATGCTTCGCCACACCTCGCGCAAACCGTGGAGAATGCATTGCGAAGAATTGATCGCGGAATCATCTCGTATGCAGGGATAGTTGGATGACACTTTTACTTTTAGACAGCGCCTCGCTCTGGTACCGCGCTTACTACGGCATGCCAGATACCTTGCTTTCACCATCTGGAGAGCCGGTAAATGCGATTCGCGGTTATCTCGATATGTCAGCGAGACTCATCGCGCAATATCAGCCCTCACGACTAGTTGCATGTTTAGAGGGAGATTGGCGCCCAAGTTGGCGCGTTGAGCTCTTCCCAGGTTATAAGGCGAACCGCGTTGATGAGTCCGGTGAAGAGGAAGAGCCAGATACCTTAGGGCCTCAAATTCCTATCCTCCTGGACATCTTGGAAGCCTTTGGGATCCCAATGTTGGGTGTAGATGATTACGAGGCCGATGACATCATGGCTACCTTCAGTGTTAAGGAACGTGGCCCTACTTATGTTGCAACTGGTGATCGCGATCTCTTTCAATTGGTAGATGACAAGCGGCGAGTCAAAATTGTTTATTTAGCCAAAGGAATTTCGAATCATGATCTCGTTGATAGAGCATGGATTAAAGCTAAGTACGGAATCCCGGGGGAGAGGTACGCTCTCTTCGCAATGATTCGTGGTGATGCCTCCGACGGATTACCCGGCGTGCGCGGGATCGGCGAGAAGGGCGCGGCTGTCATTGCTAACAACTTTGAATCAATTGAAGAAGCGCTTGCAGCGGCACATGCAAGTGATGAAAGGCTAACTCCTGCACTTCGTAAGAAACTTATTGAAGGTAGCGATTATGTGGCGATCGCCCCCAAACTTGTACATTGCGCCCTCGACGTTCCCATCCCAAACATGTCGATACAGATTCCAAAGAGACCCTCGGATATGTCAAAGATCTGGCAATACAAGGAAGACTATGGTCTTGGTGCATCGATCGACCGGATGATTGCGGCACTTAATTGGTAACTTCTCAAACGCTCGTGATAATTCCGACCTACAACGAGTCGGCAAATATCATCGATGTAATTCAAAGGATTCGAGCAACTGAAGTAGATGTCGACATTTTGATTGTTGATGACAACTCACCAGATGGCACTGGAGAGATCGCTGATTCGTTAGCGGACTCCAAAACTTTTGTTCTACACAGAGCTAACAAATCGGGGCTTGGGCCAGCGTATTTAGCGGGATTTTCTTGGGGTTTGGATAGTGGTTATCAATATTTCGTTGAGATGGATGCGGATGGGAGCCATCAACCTGAAGAGCTCTCTAAGTTCTTTGAGAAGAGATCTGAGGCGGATTTAGTACTCGGTACAAGGTGGATGCCTGGAGGCAAGGTCCTTAATTGGCCGGTTTCCAGGCGATTAATATCTCGATTCGGAACCCGATATGCCTCAATAGCGTTAGGACTTCCTTTTAGAGATTTAACGAGTGGTTATCGCCTTTTAAGTCGACAATTAATTAACGATATTTTTGAATCTGGAGTGACCACAATTGGTTATGGATTCCAGATAGAGATCGTCAAAATTGCCGCTCGGAACAAAAGAACGATCGTAGAAGTCCCGATTACATTTATAGAAAGAGTCGCAGGGAACTCCAAAATGAGCCGAAAAATAGTCTTTGAGGCATGGAGAAAGACGACCCTGTGGGGTTTGCAACGTACTATATATCGCCGATAATCTACATTATGTAAAGTAAAAGGAATTCAACCCTCTTTACTTTATAAAGGTGATCTCGCTCCACTCCTCCGGCAAATGCGTGTCATAGACCCCATGGGAGCGCAGCGAACTTGCAGGATGTGGCGTTACTTCAACCCCGTCGACGATCTTCTTTTGAAAGCGTCCCAAAAAGATCTTCCAGGTATCTCCATCTACTGGAGGCAAACTTCTCCCATCCGCCAGATGGACCAGGCTCTCCCATGGAATGGCAATCTCCAGAGTCCAACCCTCGTCCACGGTCGAGGGCTCGTTTAGGGTGCCCTGAAGGCTTACAGCGGTCTTTAAGCCCGGTAAATCGTAGTTTCTAAAGGCCCAACGCGTCCCGCGCGGATGGGTGCCTCTCCAAAAAGAGGCTCCAGTGCGGTCATAATCCCCTCCAAATGTATAAACATCGGGGTGGGAGATATCGAAGATCTCCGCAGGGAATTTGCCCTCCTTATTGAAGGCATCGCGCCATATGAAGAAGACCTCGTAGACCGTGTTGAGAGCATTTACCTCAAGCTCGTAGTAGGCATCTCGCCCATCGATAAAGACCTCTAAATCATTCTCAAGAAAGATCAGAGAGTCCCTCTCGGTGAGGCTCGCTTGAAGATTAGGCTCCTCCGCTTTGAAGGCTATGTAGAGGTGGCTATCACTCCAGAGAATCGCACTTTGGGTACAGAACTCAGCCTTCTCCCCCGTTGCAATATCGACGAAGGGCTTGCTCCAAGTCGCTTGCTGCCAAACTTCCTTGGTAACCGCGCCATCTACAGAGATATCGCGGTCAATCTTTCGAGCGAGGTAATCGCTCATCCGTTTATGGCTAGTTCCTCGATAGGCGTACAGGAGCAGACCAAATTGCGATCTCCATACACTCCATCAATGCGACCTGTAGCGGGCCAGTACTTCCCCTTATGAGCCATCTCTGGATCGACACCGAACGGATAAGCCGCCACCTGACGAGAGTATTTACGGTCCCAATCTTCACGCAAGAGATCGCTATCAGTATGAGGAGCAAAACGCAGTGGAGACTCCTCAATCGTGATCTCGCCATGTTCAATATCGGAGATCTCGGCGCGAATGGAGATCATGGCGTTGATAAATCGATCAAGCTCAGCAATGTCCTCTGACTCGGTCGGTTCGATCATTAGAGTTCCAGCAACTGGGAAACTCACAGTAGGCGCATGGAATCCATAGTCCATCAATC
>DAIOGE010000106.1:0-3318 GCA_036745375.1 Candidatus Nanopelagicaceae bacterium | reverse complement strand
CATCGTGGCCAAGCGCCTCTGCGGCTGCAAGGCCTCCAAAGCCTCCGCCAAGGATTACTACGCGCGGTTTCGCCATGAGATTTTTCCTTTTTCTACACTCAATGTGACTTGAAACTGGCCACTTATCGGTTCGCCTACCAACTCTGGTTTCGAATATCCGAATCTATCTTCACAGTCTACTGTGTATCAGGTGAAGGGTATTCCTGAAGTTCGAAAGGTACTTGTGACCGGCGCCTCAGGTTATGTAGGAAGTCGGCTCGTAACCACGCTCCTTAATCAAGGCGCCTCAGTACGGGTTCTCGTCCGCGATCCAGCGAAAATTGTGGGTCAACCTTGGTACTCCAAAGTTGAGGTCGCTGTGGGAAGCGCCACTGAATATGAAGCGATTCATACCGCACTCACAGGGATTCATACCGCCTTCTATCTATTGCACTCGATCGGGGCGGGTCCGCGATTTGATGAGGTAGAGCAGAACATGGCGCTTACCTTCGGACAAGCGGCACATGATGCAGATGTCTCTCAGATTATTTATCTCGGCGGTATTTTCACTAGTGGAGGTCATAAGGCTAGTCAGCATCTAGCGTCGCGTGCCAATACTGGTGCATGTCTAGCGAAATTTGAAGTTCCGGTATTGCAACTGCGCGCAGGAATCATCATTGGTTCGGGGTCTGCTTCCTTCGAAATGATCCGACATATGACGCATAGATTGCCAATCATGATTACGCCTAAATGGGTAAATAATCGAACCCAACCAATTGCAATTCGCGATGTCTTGTATTACCTATCTCAAGCGGCTTCTTTGCTACAACCACAATCAGGAATTTATGACATAGGTGGACCCGATATTTTTACCTATGCCAACTTGATTGAGGAGTTTGCCAAGATCGCAAAATTGCGGAAGCGGATCATCATCAAAGTACCTTTTCTCTCTGTCTGGTTATCAAGTTTATGGATTGGTCTTGTGACACCAGTACCAGTTGCTCTCGCCCGACCTTTGGTGGGCTCACTTATTAATGAATCAATGGTCGATCAAAAACACACTATTTCAACTTTGATTCCGCCACCCTCTAACGGTCTGCTCACCGTAGATAAAGCATTTGAATTAGCGCTATCTAAAGTGGAACATCACGAGGTTGAATCTCGCTGGTCTGATGCGAGCGCATTTATGCCCCCGTGGCAGAAGACGCAATCAGATCCGGCTTGGGCAGGTGAAGCGGAATACCATGATGAGCAAACTGTATATACCGATGCAACGTTGGAATCTTTATGGCGCAGCATTGAAGAGATTGGGGGAGCTCGCGGCTGGTACGGAGCTGATGCCTTGTGGTGGTTGCGCGGACTGCTTGATCGAATGATTGGTGGCGTCGGTTTGCGCCGCGGAAGGCGTGATCCAAATTTCTTGCGACAAGGTGAGAGCCTAGATTTTTGGCGCGTAGAGAGCTTGCAAGCAAATCATGAACTTACCCTGTATGCAGAGATGATTCTTCCTGGAAAGGCCTGGTTGCAGTTCACGGTTGATGAAGTTGAGCACGGAGGTCGAGTTGTAAGACGGCTCAACCAGAGGGCAAGTTTTCAACCGAAGGGAGTTGGCGGGCATCTTTATTGGGCCTTGGTCCTACCTTTTCATCGCCTCATCTTTCCAAAGATGGCTAGGAACATTTTGAAAGAGGCGGTCCGCAAGGATGGCGCCCGCTAGCAACACGAATTTGCTCCGCACCGCTTCTCGCTGATTTGTCGTTGATTTCATTTAGTATCTAGGTATGGAACTCCAGGGATCACCGGCTCCACACCAACCCGAGTCAGGTCTCACAGAGCTCGAAGTTCGTATCTTGGAGTTCGAAAAGCAGTGGTGGCGCCATGCTGGTGCCAAAGAGTCCTCAATCAAAGAGCTCTTTGACCTCACCCCTCCCGCCTACTACCAACTTCTTAATAACCTGATCGACCGTGAGGCCGCTCTTTTGAGCCAGCCCATGCTGGTCAAGCGCCTGCGCCGCCTCCGTGAGGCCCGTACCGAGGCTCGCGCCGCCGGTTTTCGCCTCTAGTTTCGGCCGAGTTCTTCTTAATTTCGCTCAGGCCTCCACGCAGCCCCAAAAGCCGCACCTCTCGTTTGGCAGCCCGCTGGGGCTTTCGCTAGAGTTTGGTTAGCACTCTCGCCCCGACTCTGCTAATTGGCAGGGTATGCGAGCGGTGGAACTCCAAAATTGCTAGATAAATAGATGAAAAGGGAGCACATCATGGCCATTGCCATTAAGCCACTTGAAGATCGTATTGTCGTAAAGGCCAACGCGGCCGAGCAGACCACAGCCTCAGGTCTGGTTATCCCAGATACTGCAAAAGAGAAACCTCAGGAAGGCACAGTGGTTGCTGTAGGACCAGGTCGTTTTGAAGATGGCGTCCGTACTCCGGTAGATGTAAAAGTTGGCGACGTCGTTCTCTACAGCAAATACGGCGGAACTGAAGTCAAGTACAACAACGAGGAGTACCTCGTTCTCTCTGCCCGCGATGTACTAGCAGTCATTGAGAAGTAACCGACATGGGTAAAACTATTTCCTTCGACGAGAACGCTCGTCGCGCGATGGAGCGCGGCGTAAATATCCTCGCCGACACCGTCAAAGTAACACTCGGCCCTCGTGGTCGTAACGTCGTTCTTGCTAAGGGTTATGGCGCACCACTCATTACAAACGATGGCGTCACGATTGCCAAGGAGATTGAACTAGAAGATCCAGCAGAAAATATGGGCGCTCAGCTCGTAAAGCAGGTTGCTGAAAAGACCAACGATGTTGCCGGTGATGGAACAACCACTGCAACAGTTTTGGCACAAGCGATGGTTAAAGAGGGGCTACGCAACCTCGCCGCTGGTGCACAGCCTATGGATCTAAAGTTTGGTATCGAGGCTGCAGTTAAGGCAATCTCTGAAGAGCTAAAGAAGAATTCGACTCCTGTCTCTGGCAAAGATCAGATTGCAGATGTAGCAACTATCTCTGCACAAGATCGCGCCATCGGAGATCTCATCGCAGAAGCGATGGACAAGGTCGGTAAAGATGGAGTTATTACCGTTGAAGAATCTTCTACAACTGGTCTGGAACTCGACTTCACCGAGGGTATGCAATTCGATAAGGGATACATCAGCCCTTACTTTGTAACCGATTCAGATCGCATGGAGACTGTTCTCGAGGATGCCTTCATCCTCATCTCCGGACAGAAGATCTCAGCACTCTCAGAGATCCTTCCAGTTCTCGAAAAGGTTGCTCAAGCAAACAAGCCACTTTTGATTATCGCTGAAGATGTTGAGGGTGAAGCTCTCTCAACATTGGTAGT
>DAIOGE010000105.1:0-3364 GCA_036745375.1 Candidatus Nanopelagicaceae bacterium | reverse complement strand
CTGGATATTGAGCAGGTTGCGATTGGAATTCACGGAAGGTGATTCCAAGTTGAGAGCATAAGCGTGCAGCTTTGGCGGTATCGATAACCGATCCACCGCCGAGTGCGACTACAACCTCTGCCTTTGAAGCGGTGAGCGCCTTAGTAGCATCATCAACCATATCGATCGTAGGTTCGCCAGCAGGTTTCTCAAAAGTTGTAACAGTTAAGTGTGAGTTCGAGGTGAGCGCATCCACGCAGGCCTTAGCGGCGGGATTAAATTTTTCGATTCCCTCATCGACCATCAGGAAGACTCGTGTTGCGTTGAACTCCGCAATCACATCTGCGAGCGTTGCCGCCTTGCCTTCGCCAAATCGAACTTTTACAGGGAGATGATTATTGAACGCTTCGATATTATTCACATTTGTATGCTACAACCCAAAGCCGCCATCGGCTGCCAGGGTAACTCTGTTGATCCACGCCATATCTTTACCAGCGAGCGCGACAATAACCTTTGCATTCTGCTCTGGCTCTGCGAGTGAAGGAATATCGAAATCTGCCTTAGCGGGAGCTCTGCCCAGATATTTGTGCAACCATTCTTCGGCTAATGGGGTGCGTACTCCGCTGGGCATCACTGCATTAACCCGCACGCCTGAGTCACGGAAATCCAGCGCCAACCCCTGCGTTAGATTATTGAGCGCGGCTTTGAGGTTGTTTGCCAAGATACAATCCCAATCCTTCTCCGTTACATTTGCAATATCTTTATAGTTTATAACTCTCGTTCCAAACAGACGTGAGCAGCCCCTCATTGGGGTGCCTTTACTAATGCCAAATAATCCTATATGATTTTTGAATTACTTGAGGAGGAGTAGGCGTGGAAATTCCAAATGTAAAACGGCAAATTCCCAAGGTCTCTGAGCTCGCCCCACTCCTTAAGTTCACCGGCCCCACACTTCACCGTAAGGAGCGCCGACTAGCAAGCGCCCTCACCATCTGGGATCTGCGAGAGATCGCGAAGAAGCGCACACCGCAAGGACCCTTTGATTACACAGATGGGTCGGCTGAATCAGAGGTCACTCTTGAGCGCGCTCGACAAGCCTTCCTCGACCTAGAGTTTCGTCCCAACATTTTGAAAGATGTCAGCACCCTCGACACTTCATGTGAAGTCTTAGGTAAGAAGTTTGCGCTTCCAGTAGGTATCGCTCCGACCGGCTTCACCCGGATGATGCATACGGAGGGTGAACGAGCAGGTGCACGTGCTGCAGCTAAATATGGAATTCCCTTTACTCTCTCAACTCTCGGAACCACAACAGTTGAAGATGTTGTCGCCGCAACACCAGATGGCACCAACTGGTTCCAGCTCTACATGTGGAAAGACCGCGATCGCAGTATGGAGTTAGTGCGTCGCGCCGAAGCCGCTGGCGTCGATCACCTATTGCTTACAGTGGATGTTCCCGTTGCAGGTGCGCGCCTGCGCGATGTTCGCAACGGCTTAACCATTCCCCCACGATTAACCGGCAAGACCTTGGCCGATGCAATTCCAAAACCAGAGTGGTGGATTAATTTCCTGACCACTCCTGGAATTAGTTTCGCGTCGATGTCCAACTGGAATGGCACCGTTGCAGAACTTCTTGATTTTATGTTTGATCCATCGATGACTTTCGAAGACCTAAAGTGGATTAGAAAACAATGGAAGGGCAAGTTAACGGTTAAGGGAATCCAAACTTTGGATGATGCCAAGAGCGCCGCTAAAGCTGGAGCAGATGCCATCTTGCTTTCAAACCACGGTGGAAGACAACTTGATCGTGCGCCAGTTCCATTACATTTATTAGTTGATGTAAAACGTGAACTTAAAGGCGATACCGAAATTCACTTGGATACCGGCATTATGCATGGCGCAGATATTTTGGCAGCGATTGCACTTGGAGCCGACTTCACATATATCGGTCGCGCTTACTTGTATGGATTGATGGCAGGTGGACAACTTGGAGTTGAACGCGCCCTCGAGATTCTAAAAGTGCAGATCACTCGTAACATGAAGTTGCTTGGAGTTAACTCCCTCGAAGAGTTAGAGCCACGACATGTTCGTATTTTGCAAACACATCAAGGCTTAGGCAGACTTCCACAATAAATCAATCACTAGGCGGGGGAATATGAAAATAGCTCGAGTTGGCGCGGTAGGTAAAGAGCGTCCAGTAGTGGTCGAACACGATCGCGCCTATTTTGTGGACTCTCTAATTGGGGATTGGAGCCGCGAATCACTCGAGAACGGCGCAGTCGCCAAAGTGAGTATGGCCGACCTCTCCAAGCTTGAAAGCACTGAATTTGGCTCGGAACGCATCGGTGCTCCGCTCACCCGTCCAACAAAACTTATATGCGTGGGTCTCAACTATGTAAAACATATTGCCGAGACCAATGCTGCAACCCCTGCTGAACCCATCGTATTCATGAAGGCTCCAGACTCATTTATTGGTCCAAATGATGATGTAGTAATTCCACCAGGGAGTACAGCCACTGACTATGAAGTAGAGCTAGCCGTGGTCATTGGCAAACGCGCTCTCTACTTAAAGAGCCCTGAAGAATCTAAGAAACACATCTTGGGCTACAGCATCTCGCAAGATATCAGCGAGAGATACTGGCAATTGGAGCGGTCAGGGCAGTGGGTGAAGGGAAAGTCCTTCCCTAACTTCAATCCCATGGGTCCAGTCATCGTGACTGCCGATTCTATCAACGCATCTAATCTACATATCTGGTGCAAGATTGATGGCGAGATTCGCCAGGATTCTCATACCTCAGATCTTCTCTTTGGTATCGATCACCTCGTCTGGTACATCTCGCAATTCATGGAGTTATTCCCTGGGGATGTAGTCAATACCGGTACACCCGGCGGCGTGGGTATGGGCTTTAACCCAACGAAGTATCTGCGTGGAGGTCAACTCATTGAAACTGGTATTGCCGGAATTGGTGAGATTGCCTCAAAGGTTATTGATTACCAACCTTGACGCTTAAACCAGCATCCATCCATTGATAGAGAGCCTGAACTATCCGCAGAGTCCCAACCGTATCTGCCAGGCTGGTACGAAGTGGGGCGCTTGACCTCAGCCGACGAAGTTGCAAATGCGATTCTCTATCTGGCTAGTCCTCAGCAGAGTTCGACTACGGGCACCGTTCTAGCCGTTGATGGCGGAATGGACGGATTACGATTGCCCCACTAGTCAAGGTTGACGAGCATTTCAAACCATTTGGAAAAGAGGATAAGCGCATGACACACAGCAAGCTGGCGAAAGTTAAACCGCAGCCACGTCGTTCAATCCTCTCTGATGAAACGTATTCGATGATTCGCGCCATGATCTTTGCTCATGAGATCGTCCCGGGTGAACGAGTAA
>DAIOGE010000104.1:0-3467 GCA_036745375.1 Candidatus Nanopelagicaceae bacterium | reverse complement strand
GCCGATAATTTCTTAGCCTTGACTGCGCGATTGAAATCGTCGATATGTCTAAATCCAAAGTGCGAGAGATCGTCATAACGTTGATCCATCTCACGGACCACCCATGCCAACACATCAGCAGCCTTCTTGGGATTGGTAATGATGGGAGCGATGAGGTGCGGAATTCCTTCGTAGCTAGTGAGTTCGACGCGCTTAGGGTCGATCATCACTAAACGAACTTCATCTGGAGTCGAGCGCATCAATATAGAAACGATGAGTGAGTTGATCATCGAAGACTTACCGGCACCAGTTGCGCCTGCAACAAGTAGGTGAGGCATCTTGGCCAAGTTAGCGCAGATGAAATTACCCTCGACATCTTTACCGAGTGCGATAACCATTGGGTGGGTCTCATTCATTGCAACGCTGGAACGCAATACATCGCCAAGCGCGACAATCTCGCGATCGGTATTTGGAATCTCAATTCCTACAGCGGATTTGCCGGGAATTGGCGAGAGAATTCGCACATCTCCACTTGCTACTGCATACGAGATGTTCTTTGAGAGCGCAGTAATTGCTTCGACTTTTACACCAGCGGCAAGCTCAATCTCATAACGAGTAACAGTCGGACCACGCATGAATCCTGTGACTCTGGCATCAACTCCGAACTGCTCAAAGACCTGGCCGAGCGCAGCAACGACTGTGTCATTGGCCTTGGATTTAGCCTTCGAGGCGGGGGCGGTGCGCAGCAAATCCATCGATGGCAATACATATGGTGCATCTGCCGCCAGGATCATCTGATGAGCGGGAGCGCTCTGCACGGTCTTAGTCGTAAATGTTGGGGCAGGCGCAGGTGTTACATGGAGAGCGACGGTTGCTTCAGGATCGAGCGGCTCTTCCAACTCTTCCTCTGGCTCTTCCTCATGGAACTCCTGAACCAGCGGAGTTTCAAAAGGAGGAGTGTCATTGATCTCAAATTCTTCCTCTTGTTCAGCCTTGGCGGCTCGGCGACGACGAGCAAACCAGCCGAAAAAGGCTTTTACCTTTGAGACGACCTGTGACACCGGGGTCGCAGTTACGATCAAAATTCCAAAGAAGAGAATCAAAAGCAAGATCGGTATTGCCAGAAGCGATGTACCTAGGTTGGAGAGGGGTCGACCTACTCCGTATCCAACAACTCCCCCGGCGCCTTTGACGCTACCGAAATCTGCATCCTTGAAAACTTGGGCAAGCCCCGTAGTGCTGAGCACCAAGAGAATTGCACCGATCGTGATGCGGCCATTTGCGCGACCTTCATCGGGAGCTTTGAACAATCTAAAAGCGAAGTAGATAAAGAGGAGTGGGGTAACGATCGCTACCTTGCCGAATGTTCCCAACAAGATGGTATTCATAAATCGGCCGATTGGGTTGTGCAGATGGAACCAACTACCCGCCGCGCTCAGCAGCGCAAAGATCAGAAGAAGGAATGCCAGGCCATCACGGTGATGCGCGCTATCTAGTTCACGAGCCTCTTTAAAGAGGAATCGAACTGTGCTTCCAATCGCCTTTGCGATGAAACGCCAGATAGCCACCAGCCCGCGACCAATCGAGGCAAGGATAGATGGACGTTTCTTTGCCTTGCTTCGCGAGGTCGTTTGTTTTTTAGCCATAGCGAACTAAGCCTAAAGAAAAGAAGTTAGGCACGCTTGTCGGCGCGCCGTCATACCTCAATAACTACAGGGATGATCATTGGTTTACGGCGGTGTTCCTCACCGACCCAACTACCAACGGTGCGACGAACTACTTGTGAAAGCTGGTGCGTTCCGTTAATTCCATTTGCAACTGAGGTAGTTAATGCCTTCTCGATCATTCCCTTAACTTCATCAAAGAGCGCTTTATCTTCGGTGAAACCACGAGCATGGATATCAGGGCCTGCCACGATCTTGCCGCTTTGAGAATCAACCACAACGACAACCGAAATAAATCCTTCTTCTCCAAGAATGCGACGATCCTTCAGTGAACTTTCGGTGATCTCACCAATGCTCTGTCCATCGACGTATACAAAACCAACTGGAATCGCACCTGAGATATCGGCGTAACCATCATGGACGTCAACGACGATTCCATTATCAACTACGATGGTATTAGTGCGTGGAACGCCAGTCTTTATTGCAAGCTCTGCATTTGCGCGCAAGTGGCGCCACTCACCGTGGATCGGCATAACATTCTTTGGCTTAACAATGTTGTAGCAGTACAAGAGCTCTCCTGCTGCAGCGTGACCAGATACGTGCACAAGCGCATTGCCCTTGTGAACCACTGTGGCGCCAAAGCGGGTGAGTTCATTGATGACTCTAAAGACTGGATTCTCATTGCCAGGAATCAAAGAGGATGCAAGTACGACAGTGTCACCTTTACCCACACGGATCTGATGTTCTCCATTAGCCATACGTGAGAGTGCCGCAAGAGGTTCACCTTGGGATCCAGTGCAAATCAAAACAACGCGATCTCCGGCATCATCAAGGGTCTTAGCATCAATAATCTCAAGGCCCTCAGGGACTTCGAGATATCCAAGATCCTGCGCCAACTTCATGTTGCGAACCATGCTGCGTCCGATGAAGGCAACCTTGCGATCATGTTGTGCGGCGATCATCATGATCTGTTGTACACGGTGCACGTGTGAAGCAAAGGATGCAACGATTACGCGACGCTCGGTAGCGCGAAAGACGCGATCCAGAGTAGGCATGATGTCGCGCTCGGAGGTTGTAAATCCAGGAACATCAGCGTTGGTGGAGTCGACCATAAAGAGATCAACGCCCTCTTCACCCAATCGAGCAAAGGCAGCGAGATCTGTAATGCGTCCATCCAAAGGAAGTTGATCCATCTTAAAGTCACCGGTTGCAAGGACTAGTCCTGCTTCGGTGCGGATCGCAATAGCGAGAGCATCAGGAATGGAGTGATTAACTGCAACGAACTCCAGCTCAAAGGGTCCGAAAGTCTGCTTCATGCCAGCTTTAACTTCGATCATTGGTGCGGTGATGCGGCGCTCTTTGAGTTTGGCCTCGGTGAAAGCAAGAGTCAACTTGGAGCCAACGACTGGAATATCAGCTCGCTCTTTCAATAGATATGGAACAGCACCGATGTGGTCTTCGTGCCCATGAGTAAGTGCAATCGCTACAACATCATGCAAGCGATCGCGTATATAAGAGAAGTCAGGAAGGATGAGATCGATTCCGGGTTGGCTCTCTTCTGGGAAGAGAACTCCGCAGTCAACGATTAAGAGTTTGCCGCCAATTTCGTAGACGGTCATGTTGCGACCGATCTCGCCTAAACCACCGAGCGCAACAATGCGCAGAGTCTTAGGAGCTAACTTGGCTGGGTAGGGTAATTCGGGGTGTGGATGATTCATTATTTAAGTACAACTCCGCCTTGTCGAAGGTCCTCCCGCAATTGCGCGATCTGCGCATCGGTGGCATCGACAAGTGGCAAACGTGTAAATCCACCAGGTAGGCCCA
>DAIOGE010000103.1:0-3575 GCA_036745375.1 Candidatus Nanopelagicaceae bacterium | reverse complement strand
CCAGATTCATTCATGTACAACTTTGATTTTGCAACGGTGAGAGGAATCTGCCCCAAGTAGATATCGGCGATCTCTGTGCGGGATTTGTGTGAAGTGAACTTTGAATTACTCGCCAGATAATTCATAACCATCTGACCGATGTTATGGCGAGTTTTGGCATATTGATCGCCGGGGTTTCCGAGTCCGAAAACCAGCCAGCGATCAGCCATGGTGAAGTGTTAAGTCGCTACTTATTCTTTTGGAGCAGCTGCGGCTGCATCAGCAGCAGGTGCTGCAGCTGTCTCGGTGTCAGATGAGGTTGAACGCTCTGACAAGTGAACTACAACGAGCTCTGGATCAGAGACAAGTGTTGTTCCAGCAGGGAGTTGAACATCTGCAGCGGTCTTGCTGGTACCGGCAGGCATTCCGGTGAGATCAAGTACCAAGAATGATGGGATCGAAGTTGCTTCTGCTTCTACTTCGATGGTGTTGTTTACATGCTCAAGGATTCCATCCTTATCGAACTGTCCCTCAGTGTGAACTGGAACTTCGACAGTTACCTTCTCGCCCTTGCGAACAACGAGAAGATCGATGTGCTCGAAGATTCCGGTCAATGGGTTCTTTGAGACTGACTTTGGAAGGACGAGCTCTGACTTGCCATCAAAGTTAACGTTAAGAAGAACGTTTGATGCCTTGAGGGCTGTTGCCAACTCGCGTGATGGAAGAGCGATGTGTTGAGGCTCTGCATTGTGACCATAGATAACGGCAGGAACTAAACCAGCCTTACGATCGCGGCGTGAAGCACCCTTACCAAAGTTGGTGCGCTTGCTACCGTTGATTTGAATCTCGGCCATTTAAAACTCCCTTGTAGTGAACGGACACAACACGTTCCAAGAGAGAGACCGTCGATCACGGATATTTCTATCCCTCGCCGGAACGAAGCCTAAGGTTAGCGAATTAAAGGTGGTTATAACAAATTGCCTAGAAAAGGGCCTATAAATCGCCTATTTCTTAGGAGTGACCATCGAAGAGGCTAGTAACTGAGCCATCTTCAAATACTTCACGAATCGCGCGTCCCAATAGTGGAGCGATGGATAGGACGGTCAATTTTTCAAAGCGAGATTCCTCAGCGATTGGCAGAGTGTTAGTTACAACCACTTCACTGACGCGTGAATTGCGCAAACGCTCGACAGCTGGACCGGACAAGACCGCATGAGTTGCAGCAACTATGACTTCTGATGCGCCTTCATCGAAGAGAGCATCTACTGCCTTTGTGATTGTTCCTGCGGTATCGATCATGTCATCGATCACGACACAAGTCTGACCCTTAACATCACCGACCACGCGACCAGTTACGGATTCATTTGGAATTCGTGGATCGCGAGTCTTATGAATGAATGCGATTGGAGCTCCACCCAACATATCTGACCAACGCTCCGCAACGCGGACTCGACCAGAGTCAGGAGAGACGATAGTTAAACGGGAGCGATCAACCTTGCTTCCTACATAGTTTGTGAGAAGAGGAAGAGCAAAGAGATGATCCACTGGACCATCAAAGAAACCTTGGATCTGTGAAGTATGTAGATCAACAACCATCAATCGATCTGCACCAGCGGTCTTGAAGAGATCGGCCATCAATCGAGCAGATATTGGCTCGCGTCCACGATGCTTCTTATCTTGACGGGCATAGCCATAAAAGGGAGCAACGACGGTGATGCGCTTTGCAGATGCGCGCTTAAGCGCATCGACCATGATCAGTTGTTCCATGATCTGCTTGTTAACAGGTGCGGCATGACTTTGGATTACGAAGGCATCAGAACCACGAACGGATTCTTCGAAGCGAACAAAGATCTCACCATTTGCAAAGTCATAAGCGGAGGTTGGTGTGATGGGAATGCCTAATTCGGCGGCGACATCTTCTGCTAACTCAGGGTATCCGCGACCGGTGAAGATCCGTAGTCGCTTTTCCGAGCTAAGTCGAAGTTCGCTCATGCTTCCCCCTGTACTTTGGTAGAGCCATCCGTGGCTCCGGCTTTCTTAGCAGATTCGGCCGACTTCGAGCCCGCCCGCTTACGCAGAACCCACCCTAAGACATTTCTCTGTTTTGCCCTAGCAACTCCGATTGAACCTGCTGGAACGTCCTCGGTAATTACCGAACCGGCGGCGGTGTAAGCACCATCTCCCACGGTGATGGGAGCCACCAACATAGTGTCACTGCCAATGCGAACATCGTTTCCGATAGTGGTCTCGTGCTTCTCCACACCGTCATAGTTCACGAAGATGGTGGCCGCGCCGATATTGGTTCCCGATCCGATGGTGGCATCGCCAACGTACGAAAGATGAGGCACCTTGGATCCAGCGCCGATACTCGAATTCTTTACCTCGACATAAGCGCCGACCTTGCTGCCTTCGGCAAGTTTGGTTCCGGGACGGATAAAGCTAAATGGACCCACATTCGCCCCTGCACCAATCACCGAGTCAGCAGCACGGCTCTCAATGACGCTGGCTCCGGCACCCACCTCAACGCTACTGAGTGTGGTCCGCGGACCAATCGTTGCGCCCGTCGCAATCTTGGTAGTTCCAGTAAGGGATGTTCCAGGAAGGATCGTGACATCAGGAGCAATCTCAACCCCAAGGTCGATCCAGGTGGTGGTTGGGTCAATGATGCTGACCCCGCTTTTCATATATGAGTCATTGATGCGATCTCGCATGATCGCGGCGCACTCGGCCAACTGACTGCGGTCGTTAATTCCCAGAGTTTCGGTGTAATCGTTGGAACGGATAGCAATTGCGCTACCCCCAGCCTCTTTGATCAGAGCCAGGACATCGGTCAGGTAGAGCTCGCCTTGAGAATTATTGGTTTTAAGACCAGCGAGCGCATTTCGAAGTACCGCAATATCGAAGAGGTAGACCCCGGTGTTGATTTCATCGATCTCTTTTTGGAGTGGGTCTGCATCCCGTTCCTCAACGATTCCCTCAAGTCCGCCATCTTCCGAGCGAACGATTCGGCCATAGCCAAATGGGTCTGGGACCAGCGCGGAAAGTACCGATGCTTGGACCTCAAGCCCAGTATGAGCATCGAAAAACTCCTGAAGGGTCACTGAGGTGAGAAGCGGTGTATCCCCCGCCAAAATCAAAACTGAGCCACTTTGAGGCGCCCCTTCAAGGGCTACTTGGACTGCATGCCCAGTGCCATTGCGCTGTTCCTGAACCACGATGGTGGCCTGCGGAAATTTAGATTGAAGGTGTTGCTCAACTAGTTCGCGGGAGGAACCAACAACAACCCGTAGTTCCTGCGCGCTTAACGGGGTGGTCGCATTGATGACGTGATCAACGATGGGTTGTCCAGCAATGGGATGTAGGACTTTCGGAAGCGCAGATTTCATGCGAGTTCCCTCGCCAGCAGCTAAGACGATAACGAGGTCGAGCTGCTTCACTGCTCTCCCCCTCACTTCTTCGGCGGCACTTCTATGGCTCCGCCATCCCTTACTCGGGTGGCTTCGCTCCGCTCCGCCACCCTTTACTCGGGTGGCTTCGCTCCGCTCCGCCACCAGGTATCGATCCTGGACCCTGGGCTTCAAAGGCCCATGTGCTAG
>DAIOGE010000102.1:0-3592 GCA_036745375.1 Candidatus Nanopelagicaceae bacterium | reverse complement strand
CCTAGTAGGCTCTCGCACTATGCCAGAAGTTAAAGATGGATTTGCGCGCGACTTTGTGGAATTTGCTGATCCAGCAAAACCAGATGAGATTTTTCGTTGTGACCTCACCTGGCTGACATCGTATTGGCAGTGCATTTACGGGGCGGGCTGTTGCGGTATCGACGCTGATAAACCAGATGCTGGTTGCTGCTCAGATGGCGCCTACTACTCAGACGCCGATGATGAGGCTCGAACCTTGAAAGTTGCTGAGCGACTCACACCCGAGATGTGGCAGTTCTACCAAGAGGCACAACCCAAAAAATCCAAAGGTGTATTAAAGATCTCTGAAGTTGGATTAGATGGCGATCGCAAGACTCGTAAGGTCGATGACTCTTGCATCTTCCTAAACCGCAAGGGATATGAAGCCCCTGGCTTTACGGGAAGTTTTGGTTGCGTTCTTCACCATCTCGCCCAGAAAGAGGGCGTCCACTTTGTTGAGACCAAGCCCGATGTCTGCTGGCAGTTGCCGATCCGCCGCTCCTTTGAGACTCGCGAATTTGGTGAACAAGAGATTTCAGTAACGGTAATCGGTGAGTACGAGCGACTCGCATGGGGAGATGGTGGCGCCGAGTTCTCTTGGTACTGCACCGCAAATACCGAGGCCCACGTCGGACGCGAACCCGTCTATATCTCCAATCGCCATGAACTTATCGCCCTTATGGGTGAGGCAGGCTATGCCGAACTCTCCAAGTATTGCGATGCACGCATGGAGGCGATCGCTGCGCTTGCCGCCGAGAATAAGAAGCGTTCCTTGCCGCTCTTCATCATCCACCCAGCGACGCTTGAGGCACAGAGATAATTTAAATGGCGAAGGCAACGGCTAAAGATCCATTTCGCTGCAGTGAATGTGGCTGGAGTTCTACCAAATGGGTTGGTCGTTGTGGGGAGTGTCAGGCCTGGGGAAGCGTCGAAGAAATTGCTGCACCCAAGAAACTCTCCCTGGTCGCAGGCGTGGTCTCGCAGGCCGCTGTCCCCATTGGTGAAATCAGCGTAGAGAGCGCTCGCTCGCGCTCTAGCGGGGTTGGAGAACTCGACCGAGTATTAGGTGGCGGTCTTGTTCCTGGAGCCGCAATTTTATTGACCGGTGAACCCGGTGTTGGAAAATCAACTCTGCTTCTCTCTGTTGCAGCAGAATCTGCTAAAGCTCAGATGCGTGCTCTCTATGTGAGTGGCGAGGAGTCTGCCTCCCAAGTTCGATTACGTGCTGATCGACTTAAAGCAATTGATCCACAACTCTGGCTAGCCGCCGAAAATGACTTAGGTGCGATCATCGCGCACCTTGAAGCGGTCAAACCAGAACTTCTCATTATTGATTCCATCCAAACCATCGCAAGTAGTGCTGTTGATGGTGCACCTGGTGGTGTAACTCAAGTTCGCGAAATTGCTGCAGCGCTAATCCGTATTGCAAAAGAGCGCAATATAACTTTGGTATTAGTTGGACATGTGACTAAAGATGGTTCGATTGCCGGCCCAAGAATTTTGGAACACTTAGTCGATGTTGTCCTTAACTTTGAAGGAGAGCGTCACTCACGATTGCGTTTAATCCGTGCAACCAAAAATCGTTTCGGCGCCGCAGATGAAGTCGGTTGTTTTGATATGTCTGAAGTTGGAATCGTCGGACTGCCAGATCCCACAGGGCTTTTCACAACTCGTCACACCGAACCAGTGCCAGGTACTTGCGTAACTGTTGCACTCGAGGGACGTCGTCCACTACTCGCCGAGATCCAAGCGCTCGTTGGAGTACCTGTAGCCGAAGGACGTGACTTCGGTAATGCCCGGCGCGTGACATCTGGTTTAGATAATCCCCGCACCGCAATGACACTAGCGGTCTTAGATCTTCGCGCTGGCGTACGTCTCTCCGGTCGCGATGTTTATGTTGCCACGGTCGGCGGCATGAAAATCTCTGAACCATCTGCGGATTTAGCGGTTGCTCTCTCTGTTGCATCTGCCGCTAAAGGTCTGGCTCTACCCGCTGATTTAGTGGCGGTCGGTGAGGTCGGCCTTGCTGGAGAGATCCGAAAGGTAACTGGAGTCCAACAACGCATCGCAGAGGCGGCCAGACTCGGCTTTAAGCGCGCCATGGTTCCAGTTGGCTCTGAGTTAAAGATCCCTGGCATCGAGATAATGGAAGTCTCCCGACTCGAACAAGCTCTCGCTAAGGTCAAAATTAACTAGTGAATCAGCAAGTTCTGCTTGATTGGTACGACCAGAACAAGCGAGATCTACCCTGGCGCAAGAGCACTCCTTGGGGAGTCATGGTCTCCGAATTCATGTTGCAACAGACTCCCGTAAATCGCGTCCTACCTGTCTGGAGCCAGTGGCTCAAAGAGTGGCCAACCCCAGCCAGATTGGCTGGCGCCAAGAAATCCGAAGTCATCACCGCCTGGGGGCGGTTAGGTTATCCACGTCGAGCTCTCCGCTTACACGAGAGCGCGCAGATCATCGCCCAAGATTTCAACAATAGGGTTCCCAGAAGCGTAGAAGATCTACGAAATCTCCCTGGAGTTGGAGAGTACACGGCAGCTGCGATCGCCGCCTTTGCATATGGTCAATCAACTCTGGTCTTGGATGTAAATATCCGCAGGTTCTTTGCTCGCTTATTCGATGGAGTAGAACATCCCACTAACTCAATCTCAACGATCGAACGAGAACTTCGTCAGAAGTTGATTCCGCAAGATGGCGCGACATGGGCTGCAGCAACCATGGAATTCGGTGCGCTCGTCTGCACCTCAAAAAATCCAGCATGTGAGCTCTGCCCTTTGAAACGTCAATGTGCCTGGTGCAAAGCCGGTTATCCAAAATCAGAATTGGTCCGTAAGTCGCAAGCTTGGAGTGGAACAGATCGTCAATGTCGCGGCACGATCGTTCAGGCGCTTCGCGAGAACTCGAAACTTTCAGCAGTTGCCCTCAATAAGTTGTGGCACGACGAATCTCAGGTTGAAAAGGCCCTTAAGACACTTATTGCCGATGGCCTCATTGAGACCACCGGCAAAAGTTTCAGACTTGCTAATTAGTTAGAGCTAGCAGCCTCAAGATCGCCAGGTGTATCTGGCATCGTGGACTTAACTACACCTGTAAATGTGAAGGTCTCCTTCTCATCAACAGTTGCAACATCAACGAGAGTGATCTCTCCTGGCTTTACATCGCCAAAGAGAATCTTCTCTGACAAGACATCTTCGATCTCGCGCTGGATAGTGCGACGCAATGGGCGTGCTCCCAGTACTGGGTCATAACCACGCTTTGCCAGTAGAGCCTTTGCAGCAGATGTAAGCTCAATGCCCATATCTTTTGCACGCAGGCGCTCATCGAGGTTTGCAATCATCAGATCTACGATCTGAATGATCTCGTCCTCTGACAACTGGTGGAAGACCACGATGTCATCAATACGGTTGAGGAACTCAGGGCGGAAGTGGGTCTTTAGCTCATCGCTAACTTTGCCCTTCATGCGCTCGTAGTTACCCAAGACATCATCGGAGTTGTGGAAGCCAAGTCCCAAGGTCTTTGAGATATCGCGAGTACCCAAGTTGGTCGTCATGATGATGACGGTGTTCTT
>DAIOGE010000101.1:0-3634 GCA_036745375.1 Candidatus Nanopelagicaceae bacterium | reverse complement strand
TTCATCGCCATCGAAGTTACGAAGCGATAGGAATCACGATCTCGTTGTAATGAAGAAATCCAGGTTTGAAGGGTGGATCAAAGCGGCAAATTCGGGTCTCACTCGTCAGCTCGTACCCTTTACCCCTTGCAAAGGCCCGTAAATCAGCCTCTTTTCGCTCACAGACCGAGGCGGAGGCCCGTCCTCTGAAGGAGATCGCTAAACACTTCTCCGTGGGGAGCGCACGCAGAGTCACCTGTGACTGCTGTGGCACCGGCAGGTCAGCGAGAGTTGTACCTGCTGGCATCACAAAGGAGATGTTCCACTGCCTTGAAGCAATTGTTTCGTGGGTAGATGAAATCACCGGAGCGGTCATCGCAATCTTCTCTGACTTCTGGTTGCCACCAGATATATATCGGAAGAGAGATCCGAAGGCCTTTGACGTCGCTCCGTTGTAATCATCTACAACGCTGATTTCGGCAATCACACATGGCTCATACTCTCGAAGCTCGAAGCCGTCGAAATCTTCAAGAGCCTTGAACTTCTGACGTTCGGTCATTGTTTGCCTTTCTAACTTATGACGTTACTTTACTTCTTTCACGCAGATACATTCTGATTGCTGACAGATTAAGCATGTACTTGGTCGCCATAATTCGATAGTAGTACTCATGATTGCACATTCGATTCTAAGAATCGTTCATAGAGTCAATCTGGCTCTACCTTCTTGAGAGTACTCCTACCTAATGGGTAATTGGACTTTACGTAACGAAGATGAGAGCGACCACTCGAACAGATGAGTGGTCGCACTAATCGTTACTTCTCGAGAACAACCGTTGTCTGAGGTGGAAGAGAGACCTTGCCACCATTAACAACAGATAGCGTCTTGGTGCCTGCAACTCCACCGCTGACGACCACGTTCCACTTCCCTGATGAAGGAAGTGCAAGAGACTGACTCTTCGTTGTCGCATTGAAGGCAACCACGATCGTATTCCAAGAATCACCACTCTTTGAACCATCGAGTGAGAAGGCAATCTCTCCTCGCAGAGTTGGCAAGAATGAGAGGTTGGATTTAATGGCAGCCGCAGTACTCATGCGGAAGGCCGGATGAGCGTTACGAAGTGCTATTAGCCCTTTGTAATAGTTATTTGTGGCCATATTCGTAGGCAAGGTCTTCCACTTAAGGGAGTTCACATCATCACCTGAGTTGTAGCTGTTGCCATTGCCATTTTTTGAGCGCAAGAACTCCTGCCCAGCTTGAATGAATGGCACACCCTGGGAGAGATAGACAATTGCAGCCGCCATCTGATCCATCTTCACAAGGGTAGGAGCAGGCGTCTTGAAGACACTTGAACCAAGCTTGTCGAAGATCGTCTGGTTATCGTGTGACTCCACATAGTTGATCGACTGCCCTGGGCTTAGTGTTGTCCAATTATTTGTAAGGGTGTTGTCGTAAGCCGTCTGTCCAATGATTCCTGATTGAACATCACTTGCCCTCCCGAAGGAACCGGAGACGAATCCAGTCTCAGTCAGATTGAAGACTGAGCCCTTGATGCCATCGCGGATCTGATCATTGAAGGCGCCAACGCCAGGAACCTTCTGAATGTTCTCCTGGGTTGCAGCATTCGAACTTGAGAGTGAGCTCTGCCCATACCAACCTTCACCAAAGATCAGAATAGTTGGATCAATCGCTGTCATATCTTTACGCACTTGATTGATGGTAGTGATACTCATCTGACCCATCTGATCGATGCGGAATCCATCCATATGGTATTCAGTGGCCCAGTATTTAAAGGAATCTGTTACAAACTTTGAAACCATAGAGCGCTCATCTGCTACATCGTTTCCGCAACCACTGCCGTTGGTGAGGTTTCCACTGGAATCTGTCCGGAAGAAGTAGCCAGGCACGATCAGGTTCTCGCTATAGGAGCTAACATCGTAAACATGGTGATAGACGACATCCATGATGACGCGAAGGCCAAGGTTGTGCATGGACTGAATCGCACTCTTGAGTTCAATGATACGAGCTGTTGGTTTCATCGGATCAGATGAGTAGGAGCCCTCGGGGACGTTAAAGTTTTGTGGGTCATAGCCCCAGTTAAAGGATGGCCGGAGCTCATTGACTGATTGGAAGTCAAAAATTGGCAATAGTTCTACATGGGTTACTCCCAGGCTCTTGATATGGGCAATTCCAGTCGCGGTGCCCTTATAGGAGGTCTTTGTATCCGTGAATGCCAAGTACTTGCCTTGATGGGCAGCAGGAACACCACTTGAGGGATCGATAGAGAGATCGCGAACATGGAGTTCATAGACAGAGGCGTCCGTTGGGTTACCTGAGAACTTCGGCTTGGTGTTATTCCAACCAGCAGGATTGGTCTTAGAGAGATCGACCACAACACCCTTTGTGCCATTTACTGTGGTGGCGCGAACATAAGGATCGACTGCATCATTAGTATTTCCATCAACCGTGACTCGGTATTGGTAAGCGACTCCATTAAGGTCACCTGGCATCGTCGTGACCCATGTGCCATTAACATCAGAAGTC
This sequence comes from Candidatus Nanopelagicaceae bacterium, assembly GCA_036745375.1. Classification (GTDB taxonomy): domain Bacteria; phylum Actinomycetota; class Actinomycetes; order Nanopelagicales; family Nanopelagicaceae; genus PALSA-747. The sequence continues at coordinate 1,113 of DAIOGE010000101.1, read as the reverse complement.
ATAGGTTTCTCTGTGGCATCATTGGAGTTAAGGGTTGCAAAGGTAAGCAGTGAGACCTTGCTAGCAGTTGGAGCCCAGACGCGAAACTTGGTCTCTTTCAATGAGTAGGTATTACCCAAGTCATTGCCTGTGTACGTGTACTTCGCAGCAAATTCTGGAGAGTCAAAAACTCGGGCCTGCTCAACTGCAGGATTAGTTGGAATCGCAGTTGTTGGCAGTGCGGGATAGATTGTCACGTCACCCTGGCGGATCCAGACTTCTGCATTACCTGCACTATCAAAGGTAGTAATGAATCGATCAAGCGAACCCTCTTTTTCAAGCCAAGCGCCACGTCGAATGATGATGCCGATCTGATCAAATGCCGCTGTTCCTGTCACATCAATCTTTGCGACCTTACCGAAGGCATCTTCGCTTTGGAATGGGAAGCCAGCAGCGCTCACCTCTTTATCGTTTGCAGTCCCAGGTAAGTCTCGCCAGAGATAGACGTTCCAATCGGTGTAATCAGCGGCAGTGCGTTGGTAGTGAATGGTGAGGTGGACTGTGTCAGGCAGTGCGGCTCGTACTGGCGCTAAGAAGGTATTAGTCATGGCGCTAGCGAGTAGAAGTACTAAGAGCGCCTGGACTTTGCGATTCAGAAGGTTTCTCATGGTTTCAGATTACTGAGCCCCACTCGCTACTTATAGTGAAAGGCCTGCAATCCCGATAACCTTTTTGTTACTCGGTCGGGTAGGTGACACCAATCTTGCTACGGACGTCATCCATCACCTTCATAATTTCAACGCTCTCACGTAAAGGCATTACCGGGCTTTCGACCAAGCCTTCGTTGATGCACTTCTCGACATGCATTGCCTGGTACTGACGGCCTTGACCCTCGATCTTCTCGTTGTAGCTCTTCACAATCTCACCGGAATGATTGATGACTCGGAAAGACGTTTGAGCGTAGAACGAGCCATCAATATCGATTCGGGCGAGTGATCCAACAATTGAGGCAGTAACTGGCCCCGCACCCAAGAAAGACGTCGTCATCGTTGCCTGCTTGCCGCCTTCGTACTCGAAGATCATCGAGGTTGTTGCATCAACCTTCTCGTTATTGAGCCGTGCCGTTGCCGTAAT
>DAIOGE010000100.1:0-3649 GCA_036745375.1 Candidatus Nanopelagicaceae bacterium | reverse complement strand
TTGGTGATATCGACCCCTTGCCAGAGCATGATCAATCCGATGGTGTCGCGCATCTCGGACAATACTTCGATCTTGCCCTTGTTTGCTGGAGCAAAGAGCTGCTCCATCGTGTGTATTCCCTTTGGATTCTTCTGGTTGCTCCACGCAAATCCAGCGATAACACCTGCCCATGGGAGCGAATAGTGACGGCCTGGATCTAGAGGGCGATTAAGCAAAAATGGTAGAACATTCTTCTTATTAGGAATCTTGGTGTCATCGAACTTGGCGACATACTTACCGTTAATCCATCGGGCAGCCATCCACTCGGTGAGGACGACAATGTCGTAGCCGATATCTTTCTTCAATCGAAGTTGCGGCGTTACCTTTGCAGTGAAGGTGTCGTTGTCATCGACCACCTCCATGTAATTAACGGGAATCCCGGTCTTCTTGGTGAAATCAACCAGGGTGGGATAACTCTTCGTCTTATTGTCGTAATCCAAATAGAGCGACCAGTTTGCAAAGCGCACAGCGTTCTTGGTGCTCGCCGCTTGTGCTATCTCTTCATTGGAGAGACCAAGCAGTGATGCAGCCCCTAGGCCACCCGCAGCTTTGATCAGATTTCTTCTGGAGATTTCAATTGCCATAATCAACCACCCTCCAAATTGCCGCTTCTAGATATCCGATCCTATGACCGGGTACGACTACTTACAATCATTAAGAAGTAATTCCCTCGATCGATTCATCGCGTATATGCCAACTGGTTCCATACGAACTAAGCAGATCTAAGAATGGCTCTGCGGGGAACCATTCGGGGCCATTAACTCCTTCAGGCTTCCAATCACCGCGCTCGATTAATTCAAGTGCGATAAGTGGGTTAATCGCGGTCTGCCACACAACTGCTTGATCACCGTACTCCCCCATTGAGAACGCATTATCGACGACGTTGTAGATGTAAACCGCTTTAGGTTTTCCTTGCTTATCCAAACCTTTTACTTGGATGCCAGCGCATGTCTTACCTGACATACGAGAACCAAGTGTCGCTGGATCTGGCAAGAGCGCGGCGAGCACATTGCGCGGAGAGACAGAAACTCCCTGCACGCTCACTGGTTCGGTTCTATCAAGTCCTAAAGTATGAATGGTCTTTAGAATCTCAATAAAGTGCGAACCAAGTCCGTACTTGAATGCAACTTTTCCAGCATCAACTTTGCGAGGAATCAGCGCCACTTCTTCGTGCTCCACATTTACACACTCAACAAGTCCGATCCCATCTGGAAAATCAAAACTCTCAAGATCAGAGAATGGCTCGGTCGTATACCAACCGCGATCTCTCTCCCACATCAGAGGAGGATTGAGGCACTCTTCGATTGTGGTCCAGATGGAGAAGGTGGGAGCGAAGTCATACCCCTCAACAACGAGATTGGAACCGTCATAGACGATCGCGGAGTCGATCCGTGAAAATAAATTGTCGGCGGCGTAACGGGCGAAGACATCGCTTAGCCCAGGTTCCACACCGATTCCGACCAGCGCGTAGATACCTTTAGATTTGAAAGAGTCATCGCGAGCGAACTGTTGCTCACCCAGCATCAAACCGACTTCTGCATGGGGATTAGTTGGGTGCGCTTTAGAGAGGGACATCGCCATATCAACGTAGTTGACGCCTTCTAGCTCACAGGCCTCAAAGATGGGCATCACGAACCGTGGATCGACGGCATTGATGACCGCGTTAGGTGCCACGCTCTTGATGAGTAAACGGATATCGTCGACGCTCGAAGCATCGACTGCGGCCGCCTTAAATCTAGGGTCGCTGAGTCTGGCCACTGCACTTTGTGCGCGAGCCAGATCCCGGTCTGCAACGACCATCTCTGTAATAAATGAACGACGGGCTGCGATATTTGCTATCGCACTACCTACACCACCGGCTCCGATAACGAGGGCCTTCATAAAAATCAACTCCAAACGGTTATTTCGAGTCTAGCCCCGCTGGATGATGAATTCCATCACCTTCAAGGGAGGTCAAGCTCAAATTTTTTAACCAGTAAGATTACGTAGTGATTGCTACCCAGAGTGTTGAACTTCGTGCTGGGGCCAGACTCCTCGTAAAAGATGTCACGGTTCGCATCAATCATGGAGATCGCATCGGATTTGTTGGTCGAAATGGTGCGGGTAAGAGCACCCTCGCCAAGGTCCTTGCTGGTGAGGGACTTCCCGCTGGAGGCCAAGTTCTGCGAACTGGAACGATCGGATACCTCCCCCAAGATCCACGAACAGGTGACCAAGAAGAGAGCGTCATCAATCGAATTCTCTCCGCACGCGGTTTGGATCAGATCGTGACCCGAATGCGTAAGGCGGAAGAGGCGATGGCTACCGCTTCTATGGAAGAACTCGAAGTTGCTATGGAGCGGTACAGCCGCGTCGATCAAGAGTTCAGCGTCGCCGGAGGTTATGGAGCATCTGCAGAAGCAGAATCCATCGCGATGAACTTGGGACTTCCAGAGCGAATCTTCAACGACAGTTTGGAAGGTCTCTCTGGTGGACAGCGACGTCGGGTCGAACTGGCACGTCTACTCTTTGGCGGCTCTGAGACGCTCATCCTGGATGAACCGACAAACCACCTTGATGCCGAGTCCATCAACTGGTTGCGCGAATATCTCGGTAAGTATTCCGGCGGGCTCGTCATCATCTCGCACGATGTAAATCTGATTGAGACTGTCGTTAACAAGGTCTTCTACATCGACGGCAATCGAAACGTCATCGATGTCTACAACATGGGTTGGAAGAAATATCTGCAGCAACGTGAAGATGATGAACATCGTCGCAAGAAAGAGCGCGCGAACGCCGAGAAGAAAGCTGCAATCCTTGCTAAGCAAGGCGAGAAGATGCGTGCCAAGGCTTCCAAAGCTGTTGCCGCCCAAGGCATGTTGCGTCGTGCAGATGCGCTATTAGCGGGGCTGGAAGATGTTCGTAAATCTGACAAGGTCGCCAAATTGCGCTTCCCTACCCCCGCTCCATGTGGCAAGACACCACTCATGGCACACGGACTTTCCAAGTCGTATGGCTCGTTAGAAATCTTTACCGATGTCGATCTAGCGATTGATAAGGGCTCACGCGTGGTTATCTTGGGTCTCAACGGCGCCGGTAAGACCACACTTCTAAAAATGTTAGCGGGAGTTACCGAATCAGATACCGGCGAGATTGAACCAGGACACGGCCTCAAGATCGGTTACTACGCCCAGGAACACGAGATGTTGGACTTCGAACGCTCGGTTCTCGAGAACATGATCTCTTCAGGTGAAGGCGTCGGGGAACCCCAAGCTCGCCAAGTACTTGGCTCATTCCTCTTCAGTGGCGACGACGTTCAAAAGCCCGTCAAAGTTCTTAGTGGTGGAGAGAGAACTCGTTTGGCGCTGGCAACCTTGGTTGTAGGAGCTGCCAACTTGTTGTTGCTCGATGAGCCAACAAACAACTTGGATCCTGCTTCTCGCGATGAGATTCTTGCCGCGCTCTCCGAATATCAAGGCGCGGTAGTAATGGTTACCCACGATGTTGGAGCTGTTGTTGCGCTCAAGCCAGAGCGTGTCCTGCTACTACCCGATGGCGATGAAGACCTTTGGAATGATGAGTACTTCGACCTCATCGCCTTGGAGTAATAGTCTTACAATTTAAGCGCGTA
>DAIOGE010000099.1:0-3692 GCA_036745375.1 Candidatus Nanopelagicaceae bacterium | reverse complement strand
ATCGTGCCCCACCAAGAATGCCCAGAGTAGAACCAAGGACGATTGTCCCAATATTTATTACAGTTCCAAGACCAACAAACATTAGTTAAAGAAGCCGAACTTGATGATCGAAATCAATCCAGCAATCAGACAGTATGCAGCGAAGGGACGCAAAGAATTACTCTTGAACCACTTTGTGAGAACTTTTACGCTGAAGATTGTGGCAACGAATGCCACTCCAGCGCCGAAGGTGAGTGCTCCATAGGAGCCAGCGAGAGCGCCGTGACCAAGTTTAGGAAGTTTCACGATAGATGCGCCCAAGATCACTGGGAAGGAGAGAAGGAAGGCGAAATCCGCGGCAACAGAACGCGACAACCCTCTTAAAAGTCCAAAAGAGACAGTGACTCCGAAGCGGCTGATACCAGCAAAGAGAGCAGCACTTTGTCCTACGCCTATTACGACCGCTTGGCCAGGAGAGACCCGTTCGACGATTGCCAAGTTCTCATCCGCGGGAACCGTGTGAGGATGGCGGCGCGAAGTTAACCGTTCTGCACCAAAGAGGATCAATCCGTTGAGAGTTAAGAAGATGGCTGCACTCAAGGGTTTTTGAAAATTGCGTTGGAAGAAATTGTTAAAGGCGAAACCAATCAGCGCGACCGGAACAGTCCCCAGTAACAATAGCCAGAAAATTTTGAAGGCTGATGAATTACGTTTCCACGTTACAACTGACTTGAGAATGGCAACCCAGCGCGGGGCAAAGACCAAAAAGAGAGCTACGGCGCTGGCAAGATGTAGTGCAACTGCCACAAGTAAATACTGAGGAGTGTTTGAGAATGCACGCCAAGAACCACCAAGCCAGGCGGGAACTAAGACTGAGTGACCCAGACTTGAGATTGGAAATAGCTCAGTTATGCCCTGGATTAGGCCAGTGACGGCTGCTTGTAGGAAAGTAAAATGAAACATTGAGCCCTCTATTCCTCGCTGGCGCGGGCGAAGAAGCGCCCGCCATCTTCCTGAATATCTACCGCAATGCCATATGCCGTCGAGAGGTTCGCAGCAGTAAGAACACTTCTCAAATCACCTTGTGCCACAACTAGTCCCTCGCACAGAAGAAGGCAGTGTGTTGTTCCTCGCGGGATCTCCTCAACGTGATGCGTAACAATCACCGTGACAGGGCTCGTAGGATCCTCGGCCAGTGAATTAAGTCGGCGCAATAAGTCCTCTCGACCACCTAGATCCAATCCTGCAGCTGGTTCATCAAGGAGTAAGAGTTCGGGATTTGGCATTAATGCACGTGCGATGAGGGTCCGCTTCTTCTCTCCCTCGCTGAGAGTTCCAAAAGTTCTCTCCTTTAACTCTCGAACCCCGAGAATCGTAAGGAGGCTGAGTGCACGGGATTCGTCCCAAAGGTCGTAACTCTCTTGCCATCGTCCAACGATCGCGTAAGCAGATGTCATCACAACATTCATGACGGTCTCATCTTCGGGAATCATTTCAACAATCGAGGTTGAGGTGATTCCTATGCGGGGACGGAGTTCAAAGACATCGGTTCTACCAAGTGGTGATTCCAAAATCGTCACCGAGCCTTTTGAGGGGTGAATCAGAGAACCAGCCAAGGCAAAGAGCGTGCTCTTACCGGCGCCGTTGGGTCCTAGAACAACCCAGCGCTCCCCCTCAGAGACTCGCCAAGAGAGAGGCCCCAAGATGGTTCTTCCATCACGAATTACCGAGACGTCATTAAATTCCAATACGTGGCCCACAGAGGTGAAAGATACCCGCTTGCTAGCCTATACAGGCTAATCTTCCGCTCATGGCTCTCCCCAAATATGACTTCACCGCATTGATTCTTCTCTCCACCGCTTCCGGATCTGGCGCCGAAGAGTCCCTTCGTGAAGTGCTAGCCCCGTTCTCTTTGGAAATCCTGGATACTCAGAGGATCAGCCTTAGAGGGAAATTAATTGTGGGCATCCTGATCGGATGTGATCCAGCACATGTTCTCGCAATTGAGGAGGACATCCTCAACTGGAGTACAGCGACCGGATTTGATGCCGCGATTGATTACTCCGAGGGTGGCGCCGCATAGATGACACTTGATCAACGTCTCGTCGTACTCGATATGGATTCCACCTTCATTCGACAAGAGGTAATAGATCTACTCGCAAGTCATGCTGGTGTGGGAGAGGCTGTCGCAGCCATCACAGAGAGATCGATGCGCGGGGAATTAGATTTCAAGGCCTCGCTCAGAGAGCGGGTGGCCCTACTCAAGGGACTTCCAGAGGAGATCTTCGAGGTAGTTCGTGGTGAAATCTCACTTTCAAAGGGTGCTAGAGAGATGGTCTCCCGTTTGCACGAGGGTGGGCATGCAGTTGCAATCGTCTCCGGCGGATTTAACAATGTAATTGCCCCTCTTTTAGAGATGGAGAAGATCGACTTCTTTAGGGCAAATACCTTAGAAGTAATTGATGGGAAGCTCACCGGCCTGACGATCGGGGATGTTATTGATCGCGAGGCAAAGGCTAGTTACCTACGCGAACTATCGGCCTTTTTAGAAATACCCCTCGCAGCGACGGTAGCAGTTGGTGATGGCGCCAACGACCTAGGAATGATGGAGATCGCTGGGTTGAGTATCGCCTTTAATGCAAAGCCAATCGTTCAAGAGAAAGCCAAAGCCTCAATAAATAACGGGGATCTTTCCGAAGTCATTCGTTTTATGGGGATGAGCGCGTAAGAAAAGTCAAAAATCCTTAGAGTCTGCAGGCGTGAATATCAGTGACGAGAATTCCTCTCGCACCAACCTTCCACAGATCATCCATGATTCGATTGATATCACTTCTCTTAACCATGGCGCGCACTGCGTTCCAATCACTTCTTTGCAGCGGCGAAATAGTCGGAGATTCAATCCCTGGAGTTAGCGCACAGGCCGCATCAAGAAATTCAGATTTAACATCGTAATCAACGAGAACGTATTGGCGTGCAATGACAACTCCTTGCAGGCGACGCAGAAGAGTCTCTGCCGCCTCCGAACGGTTAATGGACGGGCGTTCAATCACGATCGCTTCGCTATGAAGGATCGGATCACCAAAGATGACTAAACCTGCCTGACGCAAAGTTCCTCCGGTCGAGACCACGTCAGCAATCACATCGGCTACTCCAAGTCGAACAGAACTCTCGACAGCGCCATCCAACCTTACAACTTCAACATCAATTCCTAGTTTTGCGAAGTGGTTAGCGACTAATCCTGGATACGCGGTGGCTACTCGCTTTCCACCTAACTCTGACTCGCTGTAGGAGGATCCAACAGGTGCTGCGAATCTAAATGTGCTCTTTCCAAAATCCAGCGCTAAAACTTCCGAAGCATCAGCTCCACTATCGATGAGCAAATCGCGACCAGTAATTCCAACTTCTAACTCTCCACTTGCAACGTAAAGCGCGATATCTCGAGGCCTGAGGTAATAAAACTCGATGCCATTCTCTGGGTCTATGAGAGTCAGATCTCTTGCATCTGTGCGCTGGCGATAACCAGCTTCCTTGAGTGCAGCTATGGCTGAGTCGGAGAGACTCCCTTTGTTAGGTATGGCCACTTTAAGCATGCTTAACTCCTCGTGATCGTCCGGAAATAATTAAAGAACTTTATAAACATCTTCCGGAGCAATACCCCGAGCTAGCATTAACACCTGCAACCGATAGAGGAGTTGTGATATCTCCAAGGCAAG
>DAIOGE010000098.1:0-3705 GCA_036745375.1 Candidatus Nanopelagicaceae bacterium | reverse complement strand
GTGCAAAGTAAATGGCACATGACACCGAATTTCACGTGCATCATGACTCACCTGAAGCAGTTGGTCGTCGCGAGCGTCTAGGAGTTCGCCTCCTGATTGTGGCAGATGGAGCATTCCTCTTTGGAATGATCTTCTCCTATTTCTACCTGCGAAATCTCAACGTCAACGGTGGTTGGCTACCAAAGGGAGTGCACTCTTTCAGTACCGCTTCCGGATGGGTCGCCGCACTCGGATTAATTGTTGCGGCACTTGCTCACCGACTTGGGGAGTACAACAAGGCAGCACGAAATCTCACTGCAATCATCGTCTTGGTAGCGCTTCTTATTGGTGGCTTCTACCAATGGCACCAGATGGCTCATATGCCATTTATCGCTCATGATGACGCTGGTCGCCCCTTCTACAACGGTGCCTATGCCTCCAACTGGGTTCTCGTTGCAGGAGCAAATATGTTCCACTACATCGTTGGTGCTTTCGTCGCCCTTGGATTACTTCTACGCGGCTATCGCGTAAAGATTGATCCAACTCTTGAGGAGTGGCGTCAAAGAACTGCAGGTTCATGGTTTACCTGGATAGCAATTTCAGGAATCCTCTGCGCTTTGGCTACATCCTTCAAGTAACTCACAGCCCTAGAAAAACCCCATAAGAGAGATCTTGTGGGGTTTTTCTTTATTTAATGCGAGATATTCAGGTAACCTAGGGCAAGGTTAAGAAGGAGAAGAAATGGCAAACAAAGAACAGAAGAGCAACGCAAATACCAAGAAAGAGCCAAAGCTCTCTCTCAAGGAGAAGCGTTTACAGAAGCAAGAGAAAAAGTCCAAGAAGGACTAGTTTTCTAGAATTTTATGGAGAAGGTAAGCCGACGTTTATACGGATGGCTTGCCTTCTTCGCTTTTTTCGGGCTGACCTTCTCACTCTTTCTCAATGCATTTAATATCGATCCCGTCGCCGTTTCAGATCAGACTCTCTTTCACCAGAACACGGCGCCAATCCGCATCGTAGGTTTCTTTAGCTACTTCACCATTTGGTCGAACCTAGTCGTTATTTACATTGGCACGTCAATTGCCCGAGGTAAGACCTCCTTTAAATATTTCGGAAATCTATTTGCAACTGGCTTGATTATGATCACCGTAACGGGACTGGTGTATAACGCGGTACTGCTTCCCGCTTATCCACCTAAGGGCTGGTACTGGCTCACCTCAGCGCTTATGCACGTCGTCGCTCCGGTGATGTACATCTACTTATGGCTCAAAAAGGGACCGCGCGGATATATAAAGACCAAGGACTCCCTAAGAATTCTGCAGATTCCTATTATCTACATCATCTACACGATTATTCACGGTCTAGCAATCAAACAATGGCCTTATAAGTTTCTCGATCTCACCTCAGCAGGGGTCCTGCTTTGGGTGATTAGTGTGGCCGTGATATTTGGCTTCGGCGTCTTTTTGATATTTATGTTTGCGAAGCTAGATCGAAAGCCTATAAAAAGTAATTAAAGATTAAAGGAGATCTGGATCGATCTTGGTCTGCTCTTTTATCTTCGCCAAATCTGCAGAAGCGCTCTTTGCGATGATATTGGTATCAGTCGCAATGTCATCGAGGTGTTTAGCGATAAAGGTTTTAGGGTTCAGATCTTGGATATCCATGTTTGCGTACTCAGGACCAAGTTGACTCTTAAATTCAGTCATAGCTTCACGGCTCAGACCACGAATGCGTTGGATCAACTTCGCTGCATCTACCGCGAATTGAGGCAACTTATCCGGTCCAATGAGGATCGCAGCCAATATCGCGAGCGTGAGAAGCTTCTCGAAGCCAATTCCGAACATACTTCAACGATACCGTCAGGTGTATAGTTAGGCAACGTGCATTTCTTAAGCAGCCCCCTCGCCGGCCAAACACACGATCTCACATATGACGATGTGTTCATGGTTCCCAACTACACCGAAGTCGCCAGTCGTATGGATGTCGACTTGGCTACCGACGATGGAACCGGCACCACAATTCCAATAGTCGTAGCTAACATGACTGCAATAGCAGGTCGTCGTATGGCTGAGACCGTGGCACGACGTGGTGGGCTAGTAGTAATCCCACAAGATATTCCGCTTGAGATCATCGCTGACGTCATCGCTTGGGTAAAAACTCGAGACCGCATCTTTGAAACTCCAGCCACCTTAGAGGGAACTGAGACCGCGGCGAGCGCACTCGACCTCATTACCAAGCGCGCTCACGGCGTACTGGTAGTCGTCAACGAGACCAAACCCGTTGGAGTAATTACTCAGAGCGATCTAGAGCGAGTCGATCGATTCACTCAACTGCGCCAGATCATGCATACCGACTTCACAACACTTCCTAACACCATTGATCCCCGCGCTGCATTTGAAGCTCTCGAGGAGAGTCGTCGCGAGTTTGCCGCAATCGTGAATGCGCATGGTGATTTAGTGGGAATCCTCACCAAGGCTGGAGCGCTACGAGCGACTCTGTATAAGCCTGCCCTCGATTCTAAAAACCGTCTTCGCATTGCCACCGCCATCGGTATCAATGGAGATGTCGCTGGCAAGGCCAAGGCTCTACTAGCGGCAGGCTCCGATTGCTTGGTTATCGATACGGCGCACGGCCATCAAGCCAAGATGATTGAGGCAATCAAAGCAGTCAAGGCACTTAACCCAGGAGTCCCTATCGTTGCCGGCAACATTGTGACGGCGCAAGGTACAAAAGATTTAATCGAAGCTGGCGCAGATATCATCAAGGTTGGAGTCGGACCGGGAGCTATGTGCACCACCAGAATGCAAACTGGGGTGGGACGTCCTCAATTCTCTGCAGTTCTCGAATGTGCCAAGCAGGCTCGTTCCATGGGTAAGCATGTATGGGCAGATGGCGGAGTTCGCCACCCACGCGATGTCGCCTTGGCGCTCGCTGCAGGTGCATCGCAGGTCATGATTGGTTCGTGGTTCGCGGGAACTCTCGAAAGTCCGGGAGATCTCATTCGCGATACCAACGGAAAACTTTATAAAGAGTCATTTGGAATGGCCTCTGCTCGCGCGGTTAACGCCCGCACATCTCAAGAGAGCGCCTTCGATCGAGCTCGTAAGCAGATCTTTGAAGAAGGAATCTCTTCTAGTCGTATGTATATAGATCCAGCGCGACCTGGGGTTGAAGATTTAATCGACCAAATTATTGCTGGCGTCCGCTCCTCATTTACCTACGCTGGAGCCACCACAATCAATGAATTCCACGACAAATGTGTCGTGGGCATCCAATCTGCCTCGGGATATGCAGAAGGACGCCCACTTCACACTTCTTGGTAACTACTTAATTACTGCTCTCTGCCTTAACTTTCTTGCCAGCAAGAATCAGGTAGAGAACAAATGCAACAATGAATCCAACCCAGAAGGTGAGATCACCGATCTTTGGATGGTGTTGCACGAAGTAACCGTTGATGTAATCCGTCGGATTCTTTGGGTTACCGGTATTCCATGTCTGGTTAACAAATCCCCAAATGGCGAATGAGATAGCCACGACGAAGGAGACTGGACCAGCCCAGTTTTCGCGCTTTGAATAAAGCAACTTCTCAACTGAAGCACCCTTGCGCAAGAACTTATCTGCCAAGACAACGCCCAACCATGGACCAATCCAATAAGACATAGTCAAAAGGAAGTTGGTGTAGTTGTTGTTTGGGTTACCCATTGCCGACTTGGCTAGGAAGAATCC
>DAIOGE010000097.1:0-3760 GCA_036745375.1 Candidatus Nanopelagicaceae bacterium | reverse complement strand
GCGCGCCTGGCAGGAATCGAACCTGCGACAACTCGCTTAGAAGGCGAGTGCTCTATCCGACTGAGCTACAGGCGCATTGAAGGGGACTTGTGGGGCTTGCCTCCGTATGAGGCGGGGTAATTCTAACCGATAAGGTAACCCCCATGGCTGAGTTCATTTATACGATGAAGAAGGCGCGTAAAGCGCATGGTGACAAGGTAATTCTCGATGATGTGACCCTTGCCTTCTACCCAGGTGCAAAGATCGGTGTGGTCGGCCCAAATGGCGCTGGTAAGTCCACCGTTCTACAAATCATGGCTGGACTTCAGACCGCCTCTAATGGTGAAGCATTTTTGACTCCGGGATATTCGGTCGGCATCTTGTTGCAGGAGCCACCGCTTGATGAAGATAAGAATGTTCTCGAGAATGTGCAAGAAGGCGTCGCAGAGACGATGGCACTTCTCAATCGCTTCAATGCGATCTCTGAAGAGATGGCTAATCCTGATGCCGATTACGACAAGCTCTTGGCCGAGATGGGAACTCTGCAGGAACAGCTCGATCACCGCAATGCTTGGGATCTTGATTCTCAATTAGAGCAGGCGATGGATGCACTGCGCTGCCCACCAGGGGATGCCGATGTAAAGGTCCTGTCAGGTGGAGAACGTCGTCGTGTTGCGCTCTGCAAGCTCTTGTTGCAACAACCAGATCTGCTGCTGCTTGATGAGCCAACAAACCACTTGGATGCCGAATCGGTTCTTTGGCTTGAGCAACATCTCTCTAAATATCCCGGCACCGTTGTTGCGATCACCCACGATAGATATTTCTTGGACAACGTTGCAGAGTGGATTTTGGAACTCGACCGCGGTCGCGCCTATCCATACGAAGGAAATTATTCGACCTACCTCGAGACTAAAGCTTCACGCTTGAAGATCGAAGGCCAAAAGGATGCCAAGCGCGCAAAGCGCCTATCTGAGGAGCTCGAGTGGGTTCGCATGAACGCCAAGGGTCGCCAGACCAAATCTAAGGCCCGTCTTGCTCGATATGAAGAGATGGCAGCTGAGGCCGACAAGATGCGCAAACTTGATTTTGAAGAGATTCAGATTCCGATGGGTCCACGTCTTGGAAATGTTGTCGTTGAAGTAGAGAACTTGAAGAAGGGCTTCGGCGATCGCCTACTGATCGATGATCTTTCGTTCTCGCTACCACGTAACGGAATCGTTGGTGTGATCGGACCTAACGGTGCCGGTAAGACAACGCTCTTTAAGACCATTCTTGGTCTAGAGACACCTGATTCGGGTAGCGTCAAAATCGGTGAGACGGTAAAGATTTCATATGTAGATCAGTCTCGCGGTGGAATTGATCCCAAGAAGACTCTGTGGGAAGTTGTCTCTGATGGTCTTGATTACATGAAGGTTGGCAACGTCGAAATGCCTTCACGCGCATATGTTTCTTGCTTCGGATTCAAAGGCCCTCATCAACAGAAGCCTGCTGGAGTGCTTTCAGGTGGAGAGCGCAATCGCCTCAACTTAGCGTTGACTTTAAAGATGGGTGGCAATCTATTGCTGCTTGATGAGCCTACAAACGACCTCGATGTTGAAACTCTTGGTTCACTTGAAAATGCGCTCCTCGAATTTCCTGGTTGCGCCGTAGTGATCTCTCACGATCGCTGGTTCTTGGATCGCATCGCGACGCACATCTTGGCTTACGAAGGTGATTCGCAATGGTTCTGGTTTGAAGGAAACTTTGAAGCCTACGAGGAGAACAAGATCAAGCGACTCGGTGTCGAGGCATCACGTCCTCACCGTGTTACCTATCGCAAGTTGACTCGTTAATTTTTAAAACATTTTCAATTAAGGGAAATTAAGGGAGTAGTAGATGTCTTTGCCTTCTCGCACTGAACGACCTTGGTGGCGCGACGCAGTTACGTATCAGATCTATATCCGCTCATTCGCCGACTCCAATGGTGATGGCAAAGGCGATGTCGAAGGTATCCGCTCTCGCCTGCCTTACTTGAAGACCCTCGGTGTGGATGCCATCTGGATCACTCCCTGGTATCCATCCCCTCAGATGGATCATGGCTATGACGTCGCCGACTACATGGATATCGAGCCGGACTATGGCACTCTGGAGCAGGCTAAGCGCCTCATCGATGAAGCCCACGCCTTGGGCATCAAGTTCATCATCGATATCGTCCCTAACCACTCCTCAGATAAGCACAAGTGGTTCCAGGAGGCCCTCAAAGCCGCTCCAGGCTCGCCTGAGCGCGATCGCTACGTCTTTAGAGATGGCAAGGGTAAGGATGGCGAACTGCCTCCTAACAACTGGCAGGCAATTTTTGGTGGACCCGCCTGGGAGCGGATTATTGAGGCCGACGGCAAGCCGGGGCAGTGGTATCTCCACCTCTTCGCCGTTGAACAACCAGATTTCAACTGGGATAACCCAGTCGTCCGTGAGCACTTCGAAGAGGTCCTTCACTTCTGGCTCAAGCTAGGGGTCGATGGATTCCGCATCGATGTAGCCCACGGGATGATCAAGGAACCTGGGTTGCCCGACGAACTTAAATCAGCCGATCTATTAACGGCGCAGAAGTCGCCTTACTTTGATCAAGATGGCGTCCACGAAATTTATCGTTCATGGCGTTTGATCTTTGATTCATATCCTGGAGATCGAATGGGTGTTGCAGAGGCGTGGGTTTCTAAAGAGTCACTTCCCAAATACATTCGCCCTGACGAACTCGCAAACTCTTTCAACTTCCATTTCTTGGATTCCAAATGGGATGTCAAAGAACTTCGTACAAATATCACTGAGTCATTTGAACTATTGACGACAACTGGTGCTCCAGCTTCATGGGTGCTTGAGAATCACGATGTAACTCGCTCTGTTAACCGTTTTGATTTAGGTCTACGTGGTGGTGGAGTTGATACTCCGGAGAAGCGATTTGGTGATGTATCCAAATTTGATATCAAGCGTGGAACAAAGCGCGCTCGCGCAGCCGCACTCCTGATGCTGGCACTTCCAGGTGGCGCTTATATTTACCAAGGCGAAGAGTTGGCACTTCCTGAGGCGACTGGAATTCCGAAGGATCGTCTAACGGATCCACGCTGGAAGTTATCGGGTTACACCGATCCTGGTCGCGATGGATGTCGCGTACCGATTCCTTGGAAGGCAGATGTGGCTGGCTCATACGGATTTTCTAGCAATCCAAAACTTGGCGATAGCGACTCTTGGTTGCCACAGCCAAAGCATTGGGGAACTCTCTCTGTAGAAATTCAAGAGCGTGATCCAGAGTCAACTCTTAACTTGTACCGCGCCGCTCTGGATATTCGTCATCGTGAGCCGGGCCTTGGCGATGGAACCATGGAGTGGATCGATACCGATAAGGATGTTCTGGCATTTAGCCGCCCTGGTGGTTTCGCTTGCTATGTGAACTTTGGAAAGGCGATTCCAGTGCCGGCAGGCGAGATCTTGCTTTCATCCAATCCAGTCCAGAGCGATCTGCTCGAGACCGATACCGCTATTTGGATCCGCACTAAGTAACCATGGGCGAGAACGATCTCTACGAGGCCTTAGGCGGGCACCAGACCTTCGAAAACCTGGTCTCTCACTTTTACGCCTTGGTGACCGTTGATCCAATTTTGAGACCGATGTATCCAGATACTGGACTGGGGGAGGCTGCCGAGCGGCTGATGCTCTTCCTGGAGCAGTACTGGGGTGGGCCAACCACCTATCAAGAGACCCGCGGGCATCCCAGGTTGCGGATGCGCCATGCTGGCTTTCATAT
>DAIOGE010000096.1:0-3761 GCA_036745375.1 Candidatus Nanopelagicaceae bacterium | reverse complement strand
TGATGAATGCGCTACGAGATTCAATCTCGGGATTTGTGCCGGCGGTCTAAATGAATATCTTCCAATGGATCTGGCGTCAGCTCACAAGTATGCGTACCGCACTTATTCTTTTAATGATGCTTGGTGTGGCATCGATCCCGGGATCACTGTTTCCACAGCGTAATCAGAACCCTATGAAGGTGACTGAGTTCTTTAAGGCTAATCCCACGCTCGCGCAGTGGCTCGATAAGGCGAAGATCTTCGATGTCTATTCATCGCCATGGTTTAGTGCGATCTACATCCTCCTCTTTATCTCCCTCATTGGCTGTGTACTTCCTCGTTCGATCGAGCATGCAAAGGCGATCGGTAAGCAGCCACCGCTGACTCCTAAGTTCTTGGAGAAGATGGAGGGCTTTACAGAGCTTGATCGCCCAACAGAAGGCGCACTCGATGATGCCGAGCGTTGGTTAAAGAAGAACCGCTTCCGAGTTCGCCGCGAAGATGAATCGATCTCTGCTGAAAAGGGTTATTCACGCGAGACTGGAAATCTCCTCTTCCATCTTTCATTAATCGTCATTCTCTTCGCAGTTGCAGCTGGCGGGTTATACGGAAGCAAGGGCGAGACTATTCTGAACGTTGGCGACCGATTTATTAATACTCCCACTTCTTATGACAATATCTCCTTCTCCAAGTTCCAGCGTGAGGGTGATATGGCGCCATTCTCGTTACGTATTCTCGATTTCAAAGCAACGTACGATGTTGTGACAAGTGCTCCGACTGATTACACCTTAAAGGTTGCAGCAGCTAATCCAATTGGTAGTAAAGAAGTCCTTAAGACCATTAAAGTTAATAGCCCGCTCACATATGGAAGCACCAAGATCTATCTGCAGGCCAATGGATATTCTCCAGTCGTCGCCGTTCGCGATAAAAGTGGAAAATTAATCTTTGAGGGTCCTGTGACATTCTTGCCACAAGATGCGAACCTCACATCAATCGGCGCTATTAAGTTGCCCGATATGTCACCACAGATTGGAATGGTTGCATCCTTCTTGCCAACCGCAGCTCGATCAGCGAAGCGTGGGGCGTTCTCATCCTTCCCAGAAGTTCTAGACCCAAGACTCTTGGTCTCGGTCTGGATGGGCGATCTCGGCCTTGATAACGGCAACCCGCAATCGGTCTATCGCGTTGATACGAGCAAGATGAAGAACATTGGCTTGAAAGCCCTCTCAATTGGTGATGTATACAACTTTGCGCAGGGAACCATTACCTTTGAAGGGTATAGATCCTGGGTCAACCTGCAGATTGTTGATGACCCTGGGAAGATGTACGCATTGGTAGGAGCGATCTTGGCAATCCTTGGGTTACTGACATCACTCTTTACACGCCAGCGCAGAATTTGGATTAAGGCCGATGGCCGTGTTCAAATTGCGGGTCTTGCAAAGAATGGTGTGCCAGGCCTCGATGAAGAGTTGCTCTCACTCCAGAAGGCACTTCTGAAGAACGATGAGAAAGGGTTGTAACGGATATGACATCACGTAATCTCGCATATCTATCTAACTACTCGATCTACTCAGCGATGGTTCTTTACACAATCGCATTCTTCGCCCATGCTATTGAAGTCTCCTTCTCAGTGAAGAACACTGCAGAGAACGAGAAGACCGCCTTTGACTTCTCTCGTACTGATCGCGCAGGTCGCATCGGAACTGCCATGATGATCCTTGGTTTCATATTCCTCTTCGCCGGTGTAATTCTTCGCGGTGCTTCAGCGCATCGTGTGCCTTGGGGAAATATGTATGAGTTCTCGATTACCGGTGCTCTCGCATTTAGCGGTGCTTATCTCTTCGCGCTGATCAAATATAAGTTGCGTTGGTTGGGTCTGCCTGTCTCGATCGCTGTCTTACTCACACTTGGTACTGCAATCACCGTTCTCTATCGCCCAAGTGCGCCACTTGTCCCAGCGCTTAAATCAACCTGGCTTGCGATTCACGTATCTGCCGCAATCATCTCCGGCGGTGTATTCCTTCTTGCAAATACCATCGCAGCTACTTATTTAATTTTGGATCGGATGGAAGAGCGCGGTGGTCGTAATGAGTGGGCGAAGAAGTTGCCATCGCTTGAGACTCTGGATCAACTTTCATATCGCCTCGTTGCCTTTGTATTTCCACTTTGGACCTTTGCAGTGATCGCTGGCGCAATTTGGGCCGAATCTGCATGGGGCCGCTATTGGGGTTGGGATCCAAAGGAGACCTGGGCATTTATTACCTGGGTTGCCTACGCTGCCTATCTTCATGCCCGTGTCACTGCTGGGTGGCGCGGACGCAAAGCCGCTTGGCTCTGCCTCTTCGCAGGATCAACCTTCTTATTTAACTATGTCTATGTAAATATCTGGGGTACGGGACGCCATACATATTCTGGGCTTTAATTAATACATGGCAATAACTCTCGAATCTGAGCGAGTATTACTTCGTCATTGGCAGCCAAGCGATCTCGAACCGTGGATTGCAATGAATCAAGATCCAGAGACGCTCCGATACTTTCCAAGGACTCGGACCCGGGAGGAGAGTGAAGAGTCATATGAGAGGTTACGCGCAAACCTCTTGGTAGATTCCTTCGGAATCTGGGCAGCAGAAGAGAAGAGCTCAGGTGAGTTCATGGGTTTTATTGGTCTCTCACAATTAGAACTGCCGGAGATCACATTCACACCGTGTAATGAAATTGGTTGGCGGTTAGCGAAGCGCTATTGGGGAAAAGGTTATGCAACCGAGGCCGCTCAAGTGGCCTTTGATTACGTGAGGAATGAACTTTCGATCGGAGAAATTTTCTCAATTACCTCGGTTCTTAATCAACCCTCCATAAATGTCATGAAGAAGATTGGTCTGCGCGAGCGACCAGAGCTTGAGTTTGATCATCCTCGAGTAGAAGTGGGAAGTCCACTCCGACGTCACGTTGTGTATTCAACGTGAGATAAGAACTCTCTTAGAGATTACGCAAGAAATCTGGATTGTCATCCGGTGGAAGATCGCGCATCGGCCGGCGTCGTGGAGGATTCCCGCCACCATTGCGCTTGCGGCCCCACAAGACCCAGACGAGTGAACCGATCAAACCAAAGAGAATAACGACGATGAGCCAAGCCCATTTTGGCCACTGAGTAAAGCTCTCTTGTGGCTTACGAGCGATATCAAAGAGCGCATAAATCTGGACGCCGATCCCAATGAAGACGAGCAGCGCATCAAGTTTGATCATGGAGTTAGTTTAACGCTTCGCGAGAAGTGCCATAGCAAGTGTGGTGGAGAGCAAAAGGTGTAGTCGGCCGACCTTGCCAAGAAGTGGAATCAGATCCGCGCCCTTGGCTCCATCCCAGATTGAGCGCGAGATGACGACAGTGGTGGGAAGTAAGAGCAGAGTCGCCACCGCCCACGGGGTGATGACCATTGCAATGATGCAGGTGAGATGAGCAAGGCCCAAAAGCAAAATGAATCCAATACGGGCATTGCGATCACCAAGTCGTACAGCGAGGGTGCGCTTATTGACGGTAGCATCTTTTGGAAGATCACGGAGATTGTTGATTGCCAAAATGGCACAGGCAAGGGAACCCACTGGGATTGATACTAAGAGAGATTGCCACGTGATCTTCTGAGATTGAACGACATAGCTACCAACAGTTGCCACAATACCGAAGAACATAAAGACTGAAACTTCGCCCAGGCCTTTGTAACCGTAAGGGCTTTTTCCTCCGGTGTAGTACCAAGCGGCGATAATTGATAGCGCGCCAACTGCGACCA
>DAIOGE010000095.1:0-3775 GCA_036745375.1 Candidatus Nanopelagicaceae bacterium | reverse complement strand
GTCAGCACTAGCGCACCTGCCACTGCGCGAGGATCGAATCTTGCAATCCAAACATAATTAACTCTTCTTCCGGCTCTGCATGATCGTAACCAAGACAATGCAAAATTCCGTGAATCGTTAAGAGGTGGAGTTCGGCAGCCAAACCCTTCTTAGCTTGCGCCTGCGCAAACTGTGGGCAGAGAACGATATCTCCAACGATTCCCGGCTCGGGCGAATGTGGTTCGACCTCATCCATGGGAAAGGAGAGAACATCGGTTGGTCCCTCAAGGCCCATCCACTCTTCGTGCAACTCACTCATTCGTGATTCATCAACGATGGAGATCGCAAGATCACAATCTTCGTGGAGCCCCATGCGACGCATCGCAAACTCCGCGACGCTCACAATGTCAGCCTCGTCTACCTCGACGCCTGACTCATTGGAAAGTTCTATATTCATGGCGCACGCCAAAGGCGGTTAGCGATCACCGCTTCCAGATGTGCGTAGCGGCCGGAAATTAGCTGGCTTTGCTGCATCGAAACGACCGTATGCACTCACGATCTCACCGACTAAGCGGTTACGAACTACATCCTCTGCGGTCAGGTGCATGAAACAAATGTCATCTACGCCATCCAAGATCTCACCTACAACTTTGAGACCAGAGGGAGTTCCGTTGGGAAGATCGACCTGAGTTACATCGCCGGTAATAACCATCTTTGAGCCGAAACCCAAGCGGGTGAGAAACATCTTCATCTGCTCTGCTGAGGTGTTCTGCGCTTCATCCAAGATAACAAAGGCATCGTTTAGAGTGCGACCGCGCATGTAAGCAAGAGGTGCAATCTCAATGATTCCAGATGCCATCAGGCGCGGAATCGACTCTTGATCAATCATGTCGTGCAGTGCGTCAAAGAGCGGGCGGAGATAAGGATCGATCTTCTCTTGCAACGTGCCAGGCAAGAAACCAAGACGTTCGCCGGCTTCAACTGCAGGGCGAGTCAAGATGATGCGATTAACCTCTTTAGCTTGCAGAGCTTGAATCGCTTTGGCCATCGCTAAATAAGTTTTACCTGTACCGGCGGGGCCTACTCCAAATGTGATCGTGTTCTGATCGATCGCTTCGACATACCGCTTCTGGTTAGCGGTCTTTGGGCGGATCGTCTTGCCACGATTGCTCAAAATATTGAGCGATAAAACTTCTGCGGGGTGATCCACCGGAACATGTTTAACCATGCCGATCGCATGATGGATCGCATCCAAACTTAAAGTTTGTCCTGCGCGAATCAGAACGAGTAACTCTTTTACGAGTACTTCAAATTGCGAGGTCTCTTGGATATCGCCTTTAACAAAGATCTCATTGCCACGGAAGGTAATCAGGAGGCCAGGAAATGTTGATTCAAAGATGCGTAGGTAGGAATCTTGGGGTCCAGTAAGCGCGACCATAGGAATGGCGGCTGGAACGGTAATCAAAGGTCTCTCCATTACTTCCAAATCCTACGGTTAACCAGGCGGCCAAGCGAATGGGCGACCACCTAAAAGATGAAGGTGTGCATGAAAGACGCTCTGACCAGCACTCGCTCCTGTATTAAAGGTGAGGCGATAACCATCTAAACCGAAATCGGAGGCGATCTGACGCGCCGCTCCAAAGAGCTCTGACATGGTGGCCGAGTCAGCGGCAGCTAACTCCGCTGCATTTTCATAGTGAGCCCGCGGAATCACCAGTACGTGAGCAGGCGCTTGGGGATCTAAATCTTTAAATGCCACCACGCTCTCGCTCTCATACAAAAAATCGGTCGGAATTTCACCGGCGGCGATTTTGCAGAAGATGCACATACCGAAAAGCCTATTACTACCAGCGCCCGGTGAGGGCTGAAATCGCAGCTACCGCTGCAAATCCTGCATGTGCCGCCCGGAATACTTCATTTCCAAGGACGACAATGGATGCTCCGGCGACTCCGAAATCGCCCAACTCTTCACCGCTAATACCACCTTCGGGGCCAACGACAAGAATGATTGGACCTGCATTGAGGCTCTGAGTTACTTGCGAAAGTTTCGTGGTTCCAGCCTCGTGAAGAACAATGAGGTTTGAATCTCCCCCAAATCTCTTCGCGATCTGAGCGGTTGTTATGGGACCCTCGATCTCTGGCAAGGTCAAGCGGCGCGATTGCTTTGCAGCCGCGATAGTAGTCGACAGCCACTTCTCGCCTAGATCTGGTTGCCACTTTGCAATGGATCTATCTGATTGCCACGGAATGATCGTTGAGGCACCAGCAACTGTTAGCAGCTCGATCGCCTCTTTGGAGCGATCAGATTTCATGAGCGCTTGAATCACAATGATCTCAGGGGTTTGAGGTTCTGCAATTCCGCGTTCGGCGACCGTCAGAGTAAAACTCTTCTTAGAGATTTCAGTTACCGAGCCGCGTACCCAGGCTCCGCTTCCATCTGCGAGCAGCAACTCCTCGCCGATAGCAACCCGAACTACTTTGATCGCGTGGTGAGCCTCATCGCCTTCAACAACAACGGTCGGAGCCGAACCTAAATCCGGGACGAAGAAGAGGGTTAACATGATCAGAGATTAAAGGCGTCGCGGAAGCGGCCGAAGAGGCCTTGATCTTGATGCTCTTTCTTACGGCTGTGCATCTGGAAGGTGCCACGGCGCTCACCGCGCATAGTTGCGAATTTCTTCAAGAGTTCTTGCTCATCTTTGGAGAGCTTGCGAGGAGTTTCAACTTCAACGTGAACAATCAAATCTCCGCGTCCACCACCGCGCAATTTGGTGACACCAAATCCACGTAGCGTGATCGCATCTGCAGATTGAGTACCCGGGCGAATCTCTACTTCTTGTTCTCCATCAAGGGTATCGACGTGCACGGTTGTTCCAAGCGCTGCAGCCACCATCGTGATTGCAATCGAAAGATGTAGATCTTTTCCATCGCGAATCAAGAAATCATGTGGCTTCTCAATGATCTCGACATATAGATCTCCTGCGGGTCCGCCACCAGGACCAACTTCACCTTGTCCCGCCAAATGAATTCGATTTCCACCTTCGACACCCGCTGGAATTTTTACATTGATGTTGCGGCGAGAGCGAACTCGACCATCACCGGCACACTCACTGCACGGAGATGGAATCACTGTTCCATAGCCACCACAGTTGTTGCAGGGACGACTCGTCATCACATTGCCGATGAAGGATCGTGTTACTTGTTGGATCTCACCGCGACCCTTACAAATTCCGCAGGTCTGTGGCTTACTGTTGTCAGCACAACCAGAGCCACCACATTTCTCGCAGCGCACCGCGGTCTCGACAGAAAGTTCGCGTTCGGTTCCAAAACAGATCTCATGCAGGGTCAGTTCAACACCGATCAGTGCATCTTGGCCGGCTCGCGCCCGTGAACGCGGTCCACGCGTTCCGCCTCCGCCAAAGAAGGCATCCATGATGTCGCCGAAGCCGAAGTTCTGCGCTCCCCCACCAAATTGCGAGAATGGATCTCCGCCGAGGTCATACTTCTGACGCTTATTGGGATCGCTCAATACCTCATATGCCGCAGTGATATCTTTAAATTTATCCTTCACCGTGGGGTCGGGATTTACATCAGGGTGATACTCCCGGGCCAATTTGCGATACGCCTTTTTGATCTCGTCGAAAGATGAATCGCGGTGGACTCCGAGTACCTCGTAAAGATCAGCCAATCGATGTTCCTCCTAGAAACCTACCAATGTATCGAGCGACGGTATTTACCGTTGCCATCGTCTGCGCATAATCCATGCGCGTGGGTCCGATAACTCCCAGCGCACCGG
>DAIOGE010000094.1:1922-3779 GCA_036745375.1 Candidatus Nanopelagicaceae bacterium | reverse complement strand
GATCCACCACCAAGTGCAACTACAACTTCTGCTTTGGATGCTGTAAGAGCCTTTGTAGCATCATCGACCATATCGATCGTTGGTTCACCAGCAGGCTTTTCAAATGTCGTCACAGTGAGGTGAGAATTTGAGGTGAGTGCATCCACGCAAGCCTTAGCAGCGGGATTGAATTTTTCGATTCCCTCATCAACCATAAGGAAGACGCGCGTTGCGTTGAACTCCGCAATCACATCTGCGAGCGTCGCTGCTTTACCTTCACCGAATCGAACTTTTACAGGGAGATGATTATTAAACGCTTCAATATTATTCACATTTGTATGCTACAACCCAAAGCCACCATCGGCAGCCAGGGTTACCCCGTTCACCCAAGCCATATCTTTACTAGCGAGCGCGGCAATAACCGTTGCAATCTGCTCTGGCTCTGCGAGTGAAGGAATATCGAAATCGGCCTTGGCCGGAGCTCTACCTAGATATTTGTGCAACCACTCCTCTGATAAGGCGGTTCGTACCCCGCCTGGCATAACTGCATTTACCCGCACGCCAGAGTCGCGAAAATCCAAGGCCAAACCTTGGGTTAAATTATTGAGCGCGGCTTTGAGGGAGTCATAGAGTTGATTTCGGCTGGCTGGGCGAATGGCGTTGGTCGATGAAACATTGATGATATTTCCGCGGGTGAGCTCTAAATGCGGAAAGGCTTGCTGGGCTAAAAAGAATGGCGCTTTGAGATTAACGGCAAAGATCCGGTCCCAATCCTTCTCGGTTACCTCTTCAACATCTTTATGACTAATCACTCCAGCGCAATTAACCACGAGATCGATCCGATGAAAGATCTCCAATGCAGCGGCGACTATCTGCTTTGCTGCCTCTTCTGCTCTGATTAAGTCAACCTGCATAAATCGGGCAATTGCCCCACGATCCAAGAGTTCTCTCTCTAATAAATATGGATCCTCTTGCCCCACTAAGAGCAGGTTGTATCCACGATCGGCTAACTCCCGAGCAGTAGCCCGGCCAATGCCAGTCGTCCCACCAGTGATGATTGCAGTGAGGGTGGATGGATCTAATCCCTTGTCGTGCATGGAAAAATCATATAGGATTTTGAGGAACTAGCGAAGGGCTTCCGGTGACCACTTCCCATTCAATTCCAAAAATCAGCGCTGACCAGGTTGGCGATATTCCAGAGTGGGCGGTACTGGAGCGAGCGCTGATTAAGTTAATTGATGACTCTTCACTCGAGTTTGCCGATCGCTACACCAACTCAGATAACACCTTGATCTGGCGCAGCGAATGGCCAGGCTTCGACGGTTCAGATGATCCCTATGAGGGATTTATGAATTTCACTCTCCATTACATAATGGGTGGCGATCCTCGCCTCGATAAACGCCACCGCGAAATCTGGGATGCAATCACATGGCAGTGGACCGAATACGGTCAAGTCGTTGATGAATTTGATAATGCCTATGACTGGATGCACCATGGCGAAGCGCTACTTGGTTTCTATTGGTTCGCCCTGGCGAATCCTCATGTATTAAAGGATCGGCAACGCACCAAGAAATTTGCCGCGCTCTATACCGGTGAAAATCCCAATGTAGATAACTGGGATCCGATTCATAAAATAATTAAAGCTCCGATCAATGGAAGCGGTGGCGCTCACTACATCCACACGTGGGAGGACTGGGGACCGAACCGACAGATCTTGGAGGAGTACCTACCTCCTTTTGAAGATCTAACTGGTCAAGATCCATATCAAAAGCGCACACCTTGGCACGATGACAAGATCTATCGCGAAATCCTCCAGAAGATAAATGAACGAATGGGAATGGGAGATGTTCCCGTCAATCTCACCGCTACAGGATTAGC
>DAIOGE010000094.1:0-1822 GCA_036745375.1 Candidatus Nanopelagicaceae bacterium | reverse complement strand
ATGAACGAATGGGAATGGGAGATGTTCCCGTCAATCTCACCGCTACAGGATTAGCGACACATGCATTCATGTATGACCACGAAGAAAAATATAAAGAGTGGACATTGCAGTATCTGGCGGCTTGGGAAGAGCGCACTGCGCGCAATGGCGGAATCATCCCGGACAACATTGGACTAGATGGAGCCATAGGTACATATAACGATGGCAAGTGGTGGGGTGGGTACTACGGATGGCGTTGGCCGCATGGCGCTATGACCATCTTGGAACCTCTCACAGTTGCTGGAGCAAACGCAGTACTGCTTACCCAAGGCGAAATGAGGCACCTAGATTTGGTGCGTTCGCAGCTCGACTTCCTGTGGCAGATGCATATTGAAGAGGATGGCGTCATCAAAGTTCCTAACCGCCACTTCGATGCAGGCTGGCGTGACTTTAGAATCCAACGCGCCATTGATCCAATAATTGTTTGGAACATCTCGCAGGATGAAGCGGATGCGCAACGCGTAGAGCGCGGTTGGGATGCCAGCAATGAGGTTATCTCTACTGAAGGTTATGTTCTTGGAAGCGCCAGGCCTCAGCACACTGCTGCTTGGTATGGATATATCCGGGGATATATGCCCGACTATCCAGAGAGAATTTTGAAGAACAATATTGACGCCGTTAATTTCCAAATCGATCGATTCCGCAGCGCAGAGTGGGATCCATACACGATGGATCATTATCGTGAGGCGATGTCGATTCATGATTGGCAGATTTTGCAACCAGCAATTCTTGAAGCGCTGGTGCATCTCACGCTAGGTGGACCGATGCCGGCATATCACGGCGGCCATCTTCACGTAGCAGTGCGCTACTTTGACGCAGAGAAGAAGCGTCCAGGTTTGCCCGCCGATGTAGCTGCGCTAGTTTCGAAGATAACCGCGAATACGGTCGAACTCACTCTGGTGAATACCTCACCAACCGCGGCGCGAAGCACAGTGATTCAAGCGGGAGCGTTTGCAGAACATCAGATCATCAGCGCGACCGATCACTCTGGTCTTAAAAGTGCCGTGAATGGAGCTCACCTTCAGGTGGATTTGGCACCGGGAGCGAAGATCTCACTGACCCTAGAGGTCGCCAGGTTCGCCAATCTTCCGACCTATGAGGGTCCATTTGCACCAGCCCAGACAGAGGTGAGCATCCCCGCAACGATTGCGGGTCGTGATCTGACCGCTGAAAATTAGGCTCAGGTGTGAGCAGCCCCTCATTGGGAGCGCGTTTACTAATACCCAATAATCCTATATGATTTTCAAATTACCTGAGGAGGCGTAGGCGTGGAAATTCCAAATGTAAAACGGCAGTTTCCCAAGGTCTCTGAACTCGCCCCGCTCCTTAAGTTCACCGGTCCCACGCTTCACCGTAAGGAGCGCCGCCTGGCAAGCGCACTCACTATCTGGGACCTACGCGAAATCGCCAAGAAGCGCACCCCGCAAGGACCCTTTGATTACACAGATGGGTCGGCTGAATCCGAAGTCACTCTTGAGCGCGCTCGCCAAGCCTTCCTCGACCTGGAGTTTCGCCCCAACATTTTGAAAGATGTCAGCACCCTCGACACTTCATGTGAGGTCTTGGGTAAGAAGTTCGCTCTGCCCGTCGGCATCGCTCCAACCGGCTTCACCCGCATGATGCATACAGAGGGTGAACGAGCAGGTGCGCGCGCTGCAGCTAAATACGGAATCCCATTTACTCTCTCAACTCTCGGTACTACAACAGTTGAAGATGTTGTCGCCGCAGCACCAGATGGCACCAACTGGTTCCAGCTCTACATGTGGAAAGACCGCGATCGCAG
>DAIOGE010000093.1:0-3880 GCA_036745375.1 Candidatus Nanopelagicaceae bacterium | reverse complement strand
TGATTGTTTCGGTGTAAATACCCTCATCATTAAATTGCGGAACGTGAATCAAAATTTCGCCATTTTGACGATTAAGGACGGCGCGACCCTGCGGCATAGCTTCAGGCAACTCTGCATAACCTTCAGTAACGGTCTGCTCGATCGAGTTAATGAGTTTTTCGAGAGGAATTCCCTTCTCGACTGTCATTGCTAACAGCGCATCAACATCAACACTCATTACGCATCACCCTTCTTAAGGGATTTAAATTCGATTTCAACGTGGGCCTTTGCAATGTCGGCGAGCGGAATTACATCCTCGTCAATAGCGATATCTGCATCGCTCAGGTCGCCGATACGACCTTTAACTAAATTTCCGTTGTGGAGCACGATCGTTGCAAGTCGCCCCTGATTCTTGCGCCAGTGTCGCGGCAGTGTTAGCGGGCGATCTATACCTGGAGAACTGACCTCTAAGGTAAATGGGGTCTCACCGAGTTCAGGTAAGTTTTCTAGGATCTCGGAGATTTCTTTGGTCACAGTAGTAACCTGATCGAGAGTGAGGTGGGTATCGCTATCAACGATAACGGTAAGAGTGGTGGGTGAACCACCGGTCAAGGTGACCTCTTCTAAGTAGATGCCAGATGCCTCAATTATTGGCTTGATTGCTTCTGTTACAGCCTCGATAACGCTCATTACTGGCTCTCTTTCCGCTATTTAGTTATAGATCCAATCATAACTCAACTTAGCAATGAGAGCCGCCACGACCAGTAGGAAGATCCTTCGCACCAAGGGGGAGCCGCCGCGGATGGCGAGCCTAGACCCAATAAGAGCGCCCGTTACATTTGCAAAAGCCAGAGCTAAGCCAAGGCGCCACCAGATATGACCGGTGAGTTGGAAGGTAACGATGGCACCAAAATTTGTAGCGATATTCACTAACTTTGCGGTAGCGCTCGCTTTGAGAAATTCATAACCAACGACGATGACAAGTAAGAAAACAAGGAAAGTTCCTGTACCAGGACCAAAGAGTCCGTCATAGAAACCAATCAACAATCCGCACGCGGCAACTATCCAAAGTCTGGTCTTATGCGTGTAGCGCAATCTCTCATCGAGCCCCAGATTTGGTTTGCGCCAGGTGTAGATACCTACAAGTACCAAGAGAGTCAGTATGAGGGGGTGAAATACTTTTGTGGGAAAGTGCGAGGCAAGTTTTGCTCCGGCAACCGATCCAATCAGTGCTGGTAGAGCCATCGAAACAGTAAGTCGAAGATCTGGTCTAACTTTCTTGAAGTAATTCGCGGCAGCACTTGAAGTTCCGAAGATCGAAGGAATTTTGTTGGTTCCTAAAATCATAGGTATTGGCTTGTTGGATATCCCAATAAGGAGCGCAGGAAGTTGTACCAACCCTCCCCCGCCGGCAACGGCATCAACAAAACCAGCAAAACCAGAGGCTAATGCCAGGAATAGAAATGTAAGGACTGACATGAACTAATTGATGGCTTTGAGAATTTCAGCAACAGCAGAGTCGGCAGAAAATTCCACTTTGGAGCCAGTACTACGAACGCGAAATTCAATCTTGCCCTCAGCTAATGATTTTCCAACGATCACAATGTATGGAATACCAATTAACTCTGCATCCTTGAATTTAACGCCGGCACTTGCATCGCGACGATCATCCAGGAGTACGGTGAGTCCGGCTTCTTCTAAGTCGCTCGCTAACTTTTCAGCAAAGCTAAAGATGGAATCATCCTTGCCCGCGGCTACTAAATGAATTTCTGCAGGAGCGATCTCACGAGGCCAGTTAAGTCCGAGCTCGTCATAACTTTGTTCGGCAATCGCAGCTACGGCGCGAGAAACACCGATTCCGTAAGAGCCCATAGTGACAACTTGAGACTTACCGTTTTGATCCAAGACTGTAAGGCCAAGCGCTTGGGCGTACTTGCGACCTAGTTGAAAGATATGGCCGATCTCAATAGCGCGATCAATGACAACGGGAGTTTCACACTGTGGGCAAGGATCGCCCGCCTTAACCTCGGCAGCTTCCACAAAGGCAATCACGTTGAAATCGCGGCCATGAGTCACATAGCGTGCATGCTTTTCGCGGGCATTGGCTCCGGTGATCCAATGCGAACCTATAACGATCCGCGGATCGGCGTAGACCTTTATTCCCAGGCGTTCTGCATCTTGTGGTCCTACGTAACCCTTAACCAGGCCGGGAAATTTAGCAAAGTCCTCATCTTCAAAGAGTCGCAGATCTTGGACGCCAGCAAGGTTTGCCCCTACGCGCTTTAAATCAACTTCGCGATCGCCAGGGACCAAGATAGAAATTGCTTCACCATCTGCCATCAGAAGCACATTCTTCAAGGTATTGGCTCCGGTGATCTGCTCGCCATAACGCGAATTAACCAGCTCTACCAATGAGTCGATCGTTGGAGTATTAGGTGAGTCGAAAACTTCCAGCGCAGGCGGAGTCGATCCGGAATAAGCGGCGACCTTGGTCACCATTGCCTCAACATTGGCAGCGTAACCGCATGACTCGCAGAGAACATAAGTGTCTTCACCGGTTGGGCAAGGGGCTAGGAATTCTTCGGACTTTGAGCCACCCATAGCACCTGACATCGCGGAAACAATGTTGAACTTCAATCCAAGGCGATTAAAGGTCTGAATGTAGGCCTCGCGATGGCGTTGATATGAAGCTTCCAGTCCAGCATCATCGATATCAAAAGAGTAGGAGTCCTTCATTACAAATTCGCGGCCGCGGATAATTCCACTGCGTGGTCGTGGCTCATCGCGGAACTTGGTTTGAATTTGGTAGATGGACAGTGGCAGATCTTTGTATGAGGAGAATTCACCCTTCACCATTAAAGTGAACATCTCTTCGTGAGTTGGACCTAATAAATAATCATTGCCCTTGCGATCTTTGAGGCGAAAGAGGTCAGGTCCGTATTCAGTCCAGCGATTGGTCTCCTCGTAAGGTTCACGCGGCAGCAGTGATGGGAAGTGAACCTCTTGGAAGCCAGCCTTATCCATCTCTTCACGAATTACCTTTTCGATATTTCGGTAGGTGCGATATCCCAAAGGGAGCCAGGAGTAGATACCGGCTGCAACGCGGCGGACATAACCAGCCCGAACTAGTAAGCGATGGCTCGCTACCTCAGCATCGGCAGGGTCATCGCGCAGAGTGCGCAGCAATAAGGTCGACATTCGCAACATGCGAGAACCTTATCTGAGGCAATAAGGGTTATAGACCGTTGACTGTTGGTGTGCCAGAGGCGACGCCTGCGGCAGCCATCTCATCGGCCAAACGATTGGCCTCAAAGATCAGTGTTTCTACGATCTCTGACTCGGGCACGGTCTTGATGACCTCACCCTTCACAAAGATCTGACCCTTGCCATTACCTGATGCAACTCCGAGATCTGCCTCGCGAGCTTCGCCAGGACCATTGACCACGCAACCCATAACAGCCACGCGAAGTGGCACGGTCATACCTTGCAACCCAGCCTGAACTTTCTCGGCCAGCGAATAGACATCCACTTGAGCGCGACCACAGGATGGACAAGAGACGATCTCGAGTTTGCGTTGACGCAGGTTGAGAGATTCGAGAATAGAGATTCCGACTTTAACTTCTTCAACAGGAGGTGCTGAGAGCGAGACGCGAATGGTGTCTCCGATTCCCTCCGCCAACAAAATTCCAAAGGCTGTTGCAGATTTGATGGTGCCTTGGAAGATCGGACCAGCCTCGGTCACACCGAGGTGTAATGGATAGTCACACTTCGCCGCCAAGAGGCGATATGCCTTGACCATGGTTACTGGGTCATGGTGCTTTACTGAGATTTTGATATCTGTAAATCCATGCTCTTCAAAGAGAGAGGCTTCCCACAAGGCAGACTCGGCGAGCGCCTCTGG
>DAIOGE010000092.1:0-3962 GCA_036745375.1 Candidatus Nanopelagicaceae bacterium | reverse complement strand
GCTGGGGCATCCTGCTGGATCGTAACTTTGGTGTAAACGCCATTTGATTCTTCAATGAGTGGGCGCATGGTGTTGATGCCAGCGGTCTTAAGCCAAGTGTCAGCCCATGCGTCAAGATCACGTCCGCTAGTGGTTTTTAGCTCACTCAGAAGGTCAGAGAGTTGGGTGTTGCCCCAGGCAAACTTCTTGAAGTACTGACGCAAGCCCTTGATGAAATTGTCGCGGCCGACATATGCACTCAATTGCTTGAGCACTGAAGAACCCTTGGCATAGGAGATTCCATCGAAGTTGGCATTAACCGACTGGATGTCATCCATCTGCATTGCGATCGGGTGGGTGGTGATTAATTGATCGGCGTTATAGGCCCATCCCTTGCCATCCAAGATGAAGCTAGTCCAGGCATTCTTGAAACGAGTGCCCTCGACAAGTGCCAAGTAGGAAGACCACTCCGCAAAAGATTCATTGAGCCATAGGTCGTCCCACCAGAACATGGTGACCATATTTCCGAACCACATATGTGCCATCTCGTGCAAGATGATGTGAGCACGGCGCTCGCGAGCCTTTTCTGTAACTCGACTTCTAAAGACGAGTGAGGTCTCGCGGAATGTTACGACTCCGGCGTTCTCCATCGCGCCCCAGTTGAAATCAAGTACTGCGACCTGATCGTATTTTTCAAATGGATACGCGAGTCCAAAGACCTGTTCAAAATAGGCGAAACCTTGCTTTGTAACTTGGAAGATCTCTTCTGGATCCAAACTCTCTGCAAGTGATTTACGGCAATAGATTCCGAGTGGAACGACCTTCTCGCCCACATAATCATCATGAACGTGGTGATAAGGACCTGCAACGAGCGCTGTGATGTAGGTGGAGACGCGCGGGGTAGTGGTGAACTGCCAGAACTTGGCATCGCCATCTTGGCGGACTTCTGCCACTGGATTGTTGGAGATAACCTCCCAGTGCTGAGGGGCTAATACCGAGAGAGTGAAGGTAGCTTTGAGGTTGGGTTGATCAAAGCAGGGATACATCTTTCGGATGTGCGCGGTCTCGCCCTGGGAGTATAAGTAAGTCTCGTTATCGACTGGGTCGACAGACTTTTGTAGACCTTCACCTGTCTTTGAGTATGGAGTTTCAACTTCAATGATGAGGGTGTTTTCAGTCTGCAAGTTGTTGAGAAAGATTGTCTGGCCATCGAACCCATTTGTATCTACTGGCGAGCCATTGAGGGTTGCTGAGATAACTCGATTGGCGACGGCGTCAATAAAGGTGTCGTAACCGGTCTTGCTGCAATTAAATTTGATTGTACTTCTGGCAAAAAAAGTCTCGCCCGGGTTGGTGACATCAAGAAAGACGTCGTAACTATCGACGGTGAGATAGGTAGAACGCTCGAGTGCTTCAGAACGTGAAATATTTATTCCAGGCATTTTTCTCTCTCAGACTCAGGTGTGAATAGGCTTACGCTCTTATTTGGTTCTTTCGCCAGTTTGGGTCAAGTGCAAGGAAGGAGGCTACAAGATGATCGAACGTCCCGATAATCGAAGTTACAAACTTCGCGGGGATCGCCAAACCCTGGCGCAAGAGAACGCATACAAGAGATCTTGGAGCACCTTCGGGATTGAACTTAATGGGCAGATAGACCCAGCCGCGCTCTTCCCTGTAAGCCAAGCCCAGATTATGGAAATCGGTACCGGCATGGGCGAGGGAACCGGCTTGATCGCCCAGACTTTTCCAGAGATCGGATTCATTGGGGTCGAAGTCCATAAGCCAGGCGTCGGGGCGCTCCTTGGCCATATTGAACGGTTAGGTTTAAAGAACCTTCGGCTGATGTCGGAAGATGCGCACATTATTCTGCGCCAGCATTTTGCGGATAAATCGTTCGACGCATTCCATCTTTACTTCCCCGATCCCTGGCCGAAGCGTCGCCATTTCAAACGCAGAATTGTGCAACCAGAATTTCTGGAGTTGATTCACGCAAAGTTGAAGGATGGTGGGTACATCCATATCGCAACCGATTGGGTTCCTTATGCGGAGTGGATCGAGGAAATCTTTGCGGCAAGCCCACTCTTCGATGGCGGAAAAATCGAACGTCCCGAATGGCGACCATTAACTAAGTTCGAGGGTCAAGGCATTCGTAAAGGTCATGTTGTAACTGACCTTAAATATTTCAAGAAGAACTAACGATCAAGAACTAGATTGAACCTTCTTCTTCGTATTTGCTAATCAATCCAATTCTGCGCACGTGGCGAGGATCGTGACTAAATGGTGTCGCAATAAATAGATCAACGAGTGCCAGAGCCTCTTCCTCGGTATGCATGCGACCACCAATGGCAATCACATTTGCATCGTTGTGCTCTCGAGCCGCTATTGCAGTGGCCTCGTTCCACACTAAAGCAGCGCGAATACCTTTGACCTTATTTGCTGCAATCTGTTCACCATTTCCAGATCCGCCTAGAACGATTCCAAGTGACTCTGCTTCTGCCGCTGTCGCGATTGCGGCTGGAATACAGAAGACCGGGTAGTCATCGAGAGGATCAAGAGTGTGCGGACCGTGATCAACGACATCATGGCCTTGAGCGCTGAGATGAGCCACGATTCGATTCTTGAAGTCCAACCCCGCATGGTCGCTGCCGATGTGAATTCGCATGGCTGTATCTTCTCAAAGAAAAAGAGGACCCCAACCATTTCTGGCTGAGGTCCCCCAGTTTCTTCAGATTATTTACTTTTTAGTTGCTTGGGGTTGGGGTTGTAGTGGATCCACCAAGAGGTGCTCCGATTCCCAGACCTTGGCCACCATGTCCGCCAAATCCCTTGCCAGGAGTTGCGTTGACGACTGCGGTCACCGCAGCGTTCAATCCTGAGATCAAGGTAGTTGCTTGTGCCTGAGTGAGTTTTCCAGCGGTAACGCGGGCATTGATTTCAGTTGTCTCAGCGGCGACAAGAGCAGTGATCAGCGCTGAAGTCTTGCTGCCAGCAATTGTGGCAAGCGACTTTCCAGCTGCGAGATCAGTTTGTAGTTGAGCAGATGTAATTCCAAGTGTTGACGTGACAACGGTGAGATCTTCACCCAGGTTAAATCCACGTGGTCCACCAAATCCACCGCGGCCAAGTCCACCTTGTCCAGGTCCACCATTACCAGGAGCGCCAGCACCACCACCGATTGATGGACGTGCAGCATGTGCTGCTTCTAACGCTGCAAGAATCGCAGTTGATTGTGCTTGTGTGATTGTTCCCGCAGTTACCAGTTTGGCGAGAACTGCCGCATCAGGATCGACTGCAGGAGTTGTAGGTGTTGTTGTGGTTGTAGTTGAGTCAACGTTGTGACCTCTTGTTGATGAAACACTATGAATGCTCTTTGTAGAAGCTTCCGCGACTCCGATGCTTCCCATCGAAATTGCAGCGATTAAACCTGCAATAAGAATTGGCTTATGTGTATTCACGTTTCTCCCTCTTTCGATTGAAGTTTCACTTCATTCGGTTCGTTACAGATGCCCTCACATCCGTATGAGTGCAGATAACTCGCCAAGACTTAAAAAAGTGGGCGATGGGGCTGTGAGCAACGTGGGAGTATTTATTGGATAAACAGTATGAAATTACTGGGTTATTTTCGCATCACGCTCAAGAAATGAACATAGCGAAGAGACTTCCAAATACTTCTCAGGATTCTCACACTTTACGGACGCGTCCAAGCGGTGGGCGCCTAGACCCCGTTAGGGGGAGTCGATGAAATCACTGGACAGAACCAAAACTATTTCAATCATGACGCTTACTGCACTTGTTGTAACTGCCTCAATCTCCACTCCCTCCGAAGCTGCAACTCCTTCCAAGAAAATCCACATGGCAGGTCGTTCAATAACCACCTCGGCTAACACAATTCGCAATGGCAAAGGTGCTCCATCAAATGCAGTTGGTGTTGATGGTGATTTTTATATCGACACATTGAAATTAGATTTTTATGGACCGAAGGT
>DAIOGE010000091.1:2489-3986 GCA_036745375.1 Candidatus Nanopelagicaceae bacterium | reverse complement strand
GGCAACCTCTCGCACGCCCTGCATCATTTAGAACCCGGTGAAAGTTGGTTGCTTGAACCTGAGCAGCTCGATCACTCCGGACACCTTTGGCGCCCAGGAATTAAAGTTGGGGTAAAGCCTGGCTCATGGAGCCATCGCAATGAGTGGTTTGGTCCAGTGCTCGCTCTGATGGTTGCACCTAATTTGAAGACCGCAGTGCAATGGCAGAACGCCACCGACTTTGGACTTACAGCAGGTATCCATTCACTCGACCCAGTTGAACTCGATTATTGGATGGAGCATGTTGAAGCCGGCAACCTTTACATCAATCGCGGAATTACCGGCGCGATTGTCAATCGACAACCATTTGGTGGCTGGAAGCGAAGTAGCGTCGGTGCAACTGCTAAAGCTGGTGGCCATCATTACGTGAACTCACTTCGCAATTGGGCTCCGATTCAACATCTTGATCTCGCCAAGCGCAGCGCTACAAAGTGGTGGAGTGAAGTTGGCTCACAAGCTATCGATCACACCGGGCTCAATGTGGAGAAGAATTACCATCGCTATCGCAGACCGCTAGCGCCCATCATTGTGCGCTTCGACTCCGAGACGGCGCGCGATGAGACAGCCTTTGCAAAGTTCATCTCAGACTTAACTGGCGCTGCTGTTGAATTTAGTAGCAGCAAAGAAGAGAGCATCGAGGAATTAGTTGCCAGGGCTAAAGGAAAAGTACGTTGGTTATCCCACGAAACTCCCCCACGTGCTGCGCTACTTGCAAAGGGAATCAGTTTGGATGCCAGACCCATCGCCCAACGCGGTGATATCGAAACACCGCGCTGGTTATTGGAACAGAGCGTATGTATTACCTACCACCGTTATGGAAACACTAACGGTGGCCCCAAGCCTGCCTGCCCTGGTTTAGGTAATTAGCCTTCTTAATTAACCCTTGTAGTTAGCCATCTCGCGCTCAAATGGATCAAGTCCCATTGGACCGATCTTGAGTGCGTAGTTGTGCCAAGCTTTGATATCGAACTTATCGCCTAGACGCTTCTTAGCATCTTCGCGTGCACGGACCCAGACGCGCTCTCCTACCTTGTAAGAGATCGCTTGACCAGGCCAACCCAAGTAACGATCGATCTCTGACTTAGCAAAGTCAGGTGCTAACAAAGCCCGATCAACCATTAGATCAAATGCTGATTGCGCATTCCAGACATTGCCGTCAAAGTCTTCATAACCACAGTGCATTCCGATATCAACGATGATGCGAGCTGCGCGCATTGCTTGACCGGAGAGATATCCGAGCTCGTATGCAGGATCTTCAAAGGCCCCTAACTCATCCATGAATCGCTCTGCATAGAGCGCCCAACCTTCGCCGTAACCGCTGATCCAAGCCTCGGTCCGCTGGAAGCGAGTCAAACGATCCTTCTCAATCGTCGCGGTTGCACATTGCAGATGATGGCCAGGTACCGCTTCGTGATACCAAGTCGATGCAATATGCCAGAAGTTAAAGCGGGTATGACC
>DAIOGE010000091.1:0-2389 GCA_036745375.1 Candidatus Nanopelagicaceae bacterium | reverse complement strand
AACCCTTGAGCATGCATCTCCTCCAGTGTGGATTTCCATGAATCGAGAGCGGCTCCGACTGCATTCAAGCGTGAGGTGATATTTGAAATAGCCTCATCACCTTCGGTATTCATGAGCGTAAAGATTGATCGAATTCCAGCGACTGGATTGGCGATCGGGCCGTAGGTAATAAAGGCCTCTTTGGAATCAAATAATTTGAGTGATGCTTCAACGCGCTCGATTAATACTTCTTTTGCGATCCGGTCAATCTCATCGATAGGAACCATTGCCTTAACGCGCGCCAATACCTCTCGTCGATAGTTAGCAGCCTTTGTCTCTGAGGCAACAGAGAAATCATCAAGCAGATGGTCATACCCTGGAATACCAAGAGCCGTGGCATTCATCGGGCTCATGCGGCCAAGGGTGTCGATATATTCATCGGAGATTGCGAAAATTTCAGAACGGTGAGTAGTCATGGAGTCAGCATAATCCACGCTCCAAAATGTGAACATCTCACCTTGGATTTGCCTACTATCGGACAATGAGTTCGCGCCATGGGGTCCATTCTCGAAATGCCCTCTGGCATCTCTTCTTTTTAATGGGGATTGTCTCGATGGCATGGGTCCCACGAATCCCCGAAATTAAGCACCAGTTCGGATTGAGCGATGGTGGGTTGGGCTTTGTGCTTCTTGGCAGTACATGTGGAGCTCTCATCGGGTCACAAGTAAGCGGTCGCCTGACTCACACATTCGGGTCTCAACGCATCGCTGCAGTCGGTGCCACATTTATGACTGGTGGCCTCTTTTTAATGGGCGAGGCGCATCAGATTCTGCAATTGTTTTTCGGGCTATTTGTTATGGGTTTTGGATATGTGATGCTGGATATCACCGTCAATACCCAAGCCGTTGCAGTAGAAAAAATTCTGGACAAGAGGTGGATGTCCACCTTCCACGGAACGTGGAGCGTCGGTTCTTTCGTAGCAACGGTGACTGGCGGATTAGTCGCGCACCTCATTACTCCGCAATCAGAGCTAAAGATTGTTGCGGTGGTTGCATTTATATTTTTCTTACCAGGCATCTACTTCTTACTAAGTGGGGATGACGACGGACACAAAGGTGATGATGGGAAGTCGGAGGGCAAACTCTCTCTCTTTGATAAGACCTCACTTCCGCTCTGGGCGATTGGTTTTGGATTACTTGGATGCTTGCTCCCTGAGGGGGCGACTAGTGACTGGGGAGGCGTGCTGCTCCATGATCACATGGGAATTGGAAAGGGTGCTGACGCAATCGCATTCGCGACCTTTGCACTCGCAATGATCACCAGCAGATTTCTTGGGGATCATTGGCTCTCAAAATATGGTCCGCGCAGAACCGTAAGAGTCGGTGGATTCTTCGCTGGCATCACCTGGGGAATATCTATTGCTATCGCAGTACCTCTCTCGGCACACGCAAGGATTCCCGCGGTCATTATTATCTGTATCGGTTTTGCTGCAGCAGGACTTGGCATCGGTCCGATGGTGCCCGCCTTTATGAATGCGGCAGCCAGGGTTCCTGGTGTTGCTCCTTCGGTAGCTCTTGCCCGGGTAAACATCATTGGACTTGCCGCATTCTTTATTGGGCCAACTCTGACCGGTGGAGTCTCACAACTAACCTCATTGCCAATCGCAATGTATATATCTGTCTTGCTTTTGATCTTCACCGGGTACCAATCCAGGGTGATTAGCGACAATCCATCTCCTATTAATTAGTCGAGACTCTTACTACCAATCTAGAAGTGGCGCCTTTGCTCGAACTGGAGAGATGCGCTCATAGTGCGATCCCTGAACAGGACGCTCATCGAGATCTCCCTTATTAGGCCACATGGATAGAGCGCGCTCTGCCTGAGCTGTGATCGTTAAGGAGGGGTTTACGCCTAGATTTGCGGTAACACTCGATCCATCAACAATATGCAGGGTCGGGTAATTCCACACCCGGTGATAAGGATCTATCACTCCACTCTCTGGGGAATCTCCGATCACACAACCACCAACAAAGTGCGCGGTAAATGGAGCTCCGATCAAATCACCTAAGTGACCGCCCGCGACCCCGCCATGCTTGGCAGCGATTCGCCGTGATACCTCGTTTGCCGCTGGAATATAGGTGGCATTTGGATTATCAGAGTCGTTTGTGGAGGTTAATCGCCAACCAAAAATTCCACGCTTCCCGCTTAAAGTAAGGGAGGAGTTCACGTTCTGCATCACAAGCGCAATTACCGTTCGCTGGCTCCACTTTCGTACGTTTACAAATCGAATTAGAAGTCCGGGATTGCGCATAAGAGTTTTCCACCATTGGCGGCGGCGATCTTTGGCAACAACTCCATCTGTCATGATGGTTTGAAGTAATCCCATCGCATTACTTCCAGCGCCATAACG
>DAIOGE010000090.1:0-4020 GCA_036745375.1 Candidatus Nanopelagicaceae bacterium | reverse complement strand
GGTGAGTCAGCAGAGTTTGAAGTCGGTAAGGGCGAAGCTCCTGTTGTGGAGATTACTGTTACCGATACACCAGTTTCAGAAGAAGTAAAGGGAGAATAATTCGTGGCGTCATATACAGCTGAAGATGTAAAGCGTCTGCGTGAGGCGACTGCCGCCGGCATGCTTGACTGCAAGAAGGCGCTTGATGAGGCCGATGGCAACTTTGAAAAGGCCGTTGAGATCATCCGCGTTAAGGGACTCAAGGGAGTTACCAAGCGCGAAGGTCGTACAACTTCTAACGGAGTAGTACTCGGCAAGGCTGAAGGCAATCTCGGCGTGCTTCTTGAACTTGCTTGCGAGACAGATTTCGTAGCAAAGGGTGAGCGCTTTGTTGAGTTGGCCGAGGAACTTTTGGCACACCTCTTCACAACAAAGATCAGCGATCTCAGCGAATTCTTGGCGTCTACGCTTCCTTCCGGTGCAACCGTTCAGGCTCGCATCGATGAGGGCAACGCGACTTTGGGCGAGAAGATCGAACTCCGTCGCATTGCAGTTCTTGAGGGCGCACCAGTAGCTATCTACCTGCACCGCACTAATCCTGATCTTCCACCACAACTTGGTGTCTTGGTTCAAACAACCACTGAGGCTCCAGAGGCAGGTAAGGATGTTGCACAGCACATCGCCGCATTCGCACCTCTCTACCTCAACCGTGAGTCGGTTCCAGCAGAGGCGATCGAGAACGAGCGCCACATTGCTGAAGAGACCGCTCGCAACGAGGGTAAGCCAGAGGCTGCAATCGAGAAGATTGTTGCTGGTCGAGTAACAGGATTTGTGAAGGAAGTTAGCCTTCTTGAGCAGGCCTTTGCTAAGGATGCTAAGAAGACCGTTCAACAAGTTCTCGATGAGGCAAAGACCGCCGTGTCGGCGTTTCACCGTTTCCGAGTTGGACAGTAATCTCAGCACTGTAAATAAATCCTCTTAAACTTAAGGAGCACTCGCCTATGACCAGATCCGGTTATAAGAGAGTGCTCCTTAAACTTTCTGGAGAAGTATTTGGTGGTGCCAAGGGAATCGGTGTTGATCCCGATGTTGTACACGATATTGCTGGTCAAATAGCTGAGGTAGTTCGCGGTGGCACCCAGATCGCAATCGTTGTTGGCGGCGGAAATTATTTCCGTGGAGCTGAACTTCAGCAGCGCGGTATGGATCGCGCACGTGCCGACTACATGGGAATGCTCGGCACAGTAATGAACTGTCTCGCGCTCCAAGATTTCTTGGAGAAAGAGGGAATTGAGACTCGCGTTCAAACCGCGATCACCATGGGTCAAGTAGCTGAGCCTTATATTCCGCGTCGTTCGATCCGCCACCTAGAAAAAGGTCGCGTCGTAATTTTTGGTGCTGGTGCCGGAATGCCTTTCTTTACTACAGATACCGTTGCCGCCCAGCGCGCCCTTGAGATTGGTGCGCAGGCGCTGCTGCTCGCTAAGAGCGGGGTTGATGGCGTCTACACCGCCGATCCCAAGAAGGATTCCAACGCAACCAAATATGACTCAATCAGTTTTGATGAAGTTATAGCCAAATCGCTCGCCGTCGCAGATGCCGCCGCTTTCAGTCTCTGCCGTGAAAATAAGTTGCCGATCATCGTCTTTGATCTCAAAAATAGGGGAAATATCGCTCGGGCTGTCCGTGGCGATGCAATTGGTACCCTTGTCTCCTAGGTTCATCCTAAAAAGCGTTCGTCCTAAGCACCAGGGAGCAAGATGTCTGATTTAGCAACTACGTTGGCCGATGCTAGCGACAAGATGAGCAAGGCCGTGGAAGTAGCCAAGGAAGATTTCGGAGCTATTCGCACCGGGCGAGCCCACCCAGCCATGTTCCAAAAGATCATGGTCGATTACTACGGCACTTACACTCCGCTGGCTCAACTCGCGACCTTCCAAGTCCCAGAAGCCCGTATGGCGATCATCTCTCCATTCGATAAGAGTGCGATGGCATCCATTGAGAAGGCGATCCGCGACTCAGACCTTGGTGTAAACCCAGCAAATGATGGCGCGGTCATCCGTGTTAATTTTCCACAGCTTACTGAAGAACGTCGCAAGGACTTTATCAAGGTCGCACGTACCAAAGCCGAAGAGTCCCGAGTCTCTATCCGCAATATTCGTCGCGCTGCGAAAGAGACGATGGAGAAGCTCGAGAAGGATGGCGAGATCGGTAAAGACGATCTCTCGCGTTCTGAAAAGGATTTAGAGAAGATCACTTCAGAACATGTGGCGAAGATCGATGAGCTCTTAAAGCACAAGGAGACTGAACTTCTAGAGGTGTGACCACACCTTCAGGGTTTACATCGATATGGATGATCTGCATTCGATAAACGACGCGATTAACAAACGCGCTGGAAGGCAACTACTTCCATCGATCGCCGTCTCGTTTGTCATGTTGGCAGCCATCTTTGGAACTCTCAAACTCAACCCGATATTTTTCGCTGCCCTGGTCTGGATCGTGATCATGCTCGCGATTCGTGAAATCGTAAGCGCCTTCAAATCTGCAGGTATCGAACTTCCGCAATTTCCGCTGTATGTAGCCTCAACTGGAATTATGTTCGCTACCTGGTTTGGACATATTGAAGGTCTATCAGTTGCGCTCGCGGTGGCAATTCCAAATGTAGTTGTATATCTTCTCTTTCAATCACCGAAAGACTTTGTACGCCGCTCTTCTTCCGCTGTCTTTGCAATTTTTTACATTCCATTTCTCGCTGGATTCGTTCTGCTCCTAGCTCACTCTCCAAATCCCATCTCCAAGATTTTTACCTTGGTAGTTCTTGTAAGTTTCAACGATACCTTCGCCTACTTCTCTGGAGTGCTATTCGGTAAACATCCAATGGCGCCGCACGTTAGCCCCAAGAAGACGTGGGAAGGTTTAGCAGGAGCGATTGTCGCCACCACTATCGGCGCAGGTTTTGTCTTTGTCTATGTGCTGGATGATCGCTGGTGGTTCGGTGCAATCGTGGGCGTACTCGGAGTTATAACCGCAACTTGCGGTGATCTCATTGAATCTGCAGTAAAGCGCGATTTACAGATTAAAGATATGGGAACCATCCTGCCCGGCCATGGCGGCATCCTCGATCGAGTGGATTCACTACTTTTTACCGCACCATCTGTCTGGTTCATCTTCGAACTCATACGGCACTTCAAGTTATAAGGCGGAAATGATGAGCGAAGATAACTCCTTAAAGTTAGTTTTTGATGAACCCAAGCAGCGGGTTAAACCTCCACGCCACTTTGCAGATTTAGATCCCAAGGGTCGCAAGGAACTTGCAGTCGAACTTGGTATCCCCGCCTTCCGCGCCAACCAAGTAGCTACCCACTTCTTTACTCACCACAATGACGACACCGAGTCTTGGAGTGATATTCCTAAAGAGATGCGCGCCTTGATGGCCGAAAAATTCACGCCGAAGTTGATCACCCTTGTTCGCTCTATAGAGTGCGACGGCGGAACCACGCGCAAAGATTTGTGGCGTCTGCATGATGGTGTTCTTGTCGAGAGTGTTCTCATGCGTTACAGCGATCGCACCACTGTGTGTATCTCTTCCCAGGCTGGATGCGGAATGAACTGTCCATTCTGTGCGACAGGACAGGCAGGGCTTACTCGCAACCTCACCGCCGGTGAGATCACTGCTCAGGTAGTGGCGGCCGCTCGAGTATGCGCTGCTGGAGAACTTCCAGGTGGTCCGACTCGCCTCTCCAATGTCGTCTTTATGGGAATGGGTGAACCGCTTGCAAACTACAACGCGGTGATCCGCACTGTTCGCAATATCACCGCCCCACAACCTGATGGACTTGGAATAGGCGCGCGTTCGGTCACCGTGTCAACGGTAGGACTTGTTAATGGAATCGAAAAGTTAATGGGTGAAGATATTCCGGTAACTCTGGCCGTATCGCTGCATACCCCTGATGATGAATTGCGCGACACCCTCGTTCCTATTA
Source organism: Candidatus Nanopelagicaceae bacterium (assembly GCA_036745375.1). GTDB lineage: Bacteria > Actinomycetota > Actinomycetes > Nanopelagicales > Nanopelagicaceae > PALSA-747. The sequence goes on along the minus strand of DAIOGE010000090.1, from coordinate 58 downwards.
ATTCACGGTGAAAGGTAAAAGAAGTGCTCGCCGCCGCTGATGCTTACGCCGATAAGAC
>DAIOGE010000089.1:0-4049 GCA_036745375.1 Candidatus Nanopelagicaceae bacterium | reverse complement strand
AGTTCGATACCTTCGAGGTACTTCTCCATGATTTCATCATCTGCATCAGCAAGAGTTTCGATCATGTCGTGGCGAGCTTGCTTAGCCTTCTCGAGCATGTTCGCAGGAATCTCTTCAACGGTGTAATCCTCACCCTTTTGAGTTTCGCCGTGCCAGGTGAGTGCCTTCATTGAGATGAGATCGACAACGCCAATGAAATCTGACTCGATTCCGATTGGAAGTTGAAGTACAAGTGCAGTTGCGTTCAAGCGGGAACCGATCATTTCAACACAGCGCTCGAATGAAGCACCGGTACGGTCCAACTTGTTTACGAAGCAGATACGAGGAACGTTGTAGCGGTCAGCTTGACGCCATACGGTCTCTGATTGAGGCTCAACACCAGCAACACCATCGAATACGCAGACAGCGCCGTCAAGTACGCGTAATGAGCGCTCTACCTCTACGGTGAAGTCAACGTGTCCTGGTGTATCAATAATGTTGATCAGGTTGCCCTTCCACATACATGTGGTTGCAGCAGATGTAATAGTGATACCGCGCTCTTGCTCTTGTTCCATCCAGTCCATGGTGGCGCCGCCATCGTGAACTTCACCGATCTTGTAGTTGATACCGGTGTAGAAAAGGATGCGCTCAGTAGTCGTGGTTTTACCCGCGTCGATGTGCGCCATGATTCCGATATTGCGAACCTTGGCGAGGTCGATTGCTGTATCTACGGCCACTTAAATGATCCCCTTAATTCCTATTGTTAGTCTCTTGAATAATCTTCTGCGATTACCAGCGGTAATGAGCGAAAGCCTTGTTAGCTTCAGCCATCTTGTGAGTGTCTTCGCGACGCTTTACAGCTGCACCAAGACCATTGCTTGCATCGATAAGTTCATTTGTGAGGCGCTCTGCCATTGACTTCTCACGACGTGAACGTGAGTAATCAACCAACCAACGCAGACCCAATGTAGAAGAACGTGCAGCCTTAACTTCAACTGGAACCTGGTAGGTAGCTCCACCAACGCGGCGTGAGCGAACTTCTACTGCAGGCTTGATGTTGTCGAGAGCGCGCTTCAAAGTGATAAGTGGATCTACTCCATTTGTCTTTGCGCGTGCGCCTTCGAGTGCTGCATAAACAATGCTTTCAGCAGTTGAGCGCTTGCCGTGAAGCAATACGCGGTTGATCAACTGTGTTACAACTGGAGAGTCGTAAACAGGATCTGGAACTACTGCGTTCTTAGTGACGGGACCTTTACGTGGCATTAGGAGGCCTTCTTCTCTCTCTTAGCACCGTAACGGCTGCGAGCCTGCTTACGGTTCTTTACACCTTGGGTATCAAGTGATCCGCGAATAATTTTGTAACGAACACCTGGAAGATCTTTTACACGACCACCACGAACGAGAACGATTGAGTGCTCCTGCAAGTTATGTCCTTCACCAGGAATGTATGCAGTTACTTCCATGCCACTAGTCAGACGAACACGTGCAACCTTACGAAGCGCAGAGTTAGGCTTCTTAGGGGTTGTTGTGTAAACGCGAGTACAGACACCACGACGTTGCGGGCTCCCCTTAAGTGCAGGAGTGCTTGTCTTTGATGACTTCTCAGCGCGACCCTTGCGGACCAGCTGTTGAATTGTTGGCACTTCGGTCTCCAGTTCGTAATTAATTACTACTTATTTATTACTGTGATCTTCTGTATTCACGCTCTACCTTCCGACCCACGCGGTCGGGTGTGTTGCCCAACTACATGCGATTGCTTTGCAAAAAATTGCGCAGCAGGGGTAGCTCGATTCTTCAAAGGAGCAGAGGAGAAAGGTATCTTGCGCGGGGCCATAAGGTCAAAACGGGGTACTTATAGACCTGCTCCCCCTTGAGTGACCCGCGACACGCCGAAGATCCTTTTTGGCGATATGTGCGTAGGCTAGTCAGGTGACCGAGACTCTTCCCAAGCCCATCGAGGCAGATAAACCGCGTCTGCGCGGCCTGATCCACCTCATTATGAGCCCAGTCTCCCTCGTGGCTGGCCTGGTGCTGGTGGCCCTAGCGGACAAGCTCCGCGGTCGGATCGCCCTTGGCATATTTACCCTGGCCGCTGTGACCCTTTTCACCGGAAGCGCTCTCTATCACCGGGTGGGCTGGAAGCCCAAGACCAAAGAGGTCTGGCGCCGGATCGACCACGCCAATATCACCGTCCTCATCGCAGGGACTTACACCCCATTTGCCATCTTTCTGCTCGATAAAGATCAAGCGATTGTCCTCTTATCGATTGTCTGGGGCGGCGCCATCGCCACCTCCCTGATGCGAGTCCTCTGGCTCAATGCTCCGCGTTGGCTCTATGTACCTCTTTATATTTTGCTGGGTTGGGCCGCGGTCTTCTTCCTGCCATCTTTCTGGCGCAACGGAGGCGTAGCGGTTTTCCTCTTAATAGCTTTGGGCGGACTCTGCTATTCGCTCGGTGGCTTGATCTACGGGATCAAGAAGCCCAATTTCTCGCGCACCTGGTTTGGTTTTCACGAACTCTTCCATGCTCTGACCGCCGCCGCCTTTACCCTTCAATTTGTGGCAGCTGGCATTGTCGTCTACACCCACAATTAATTTATAAAACACAAGAAGGATTGGTTCATGCCATCTCATAAAAGTAATTTAGGTGCCGCTTCAGTTTCAGAGTTCCTAGCCTCAAGACGCACTACTCGAGATTTCATAAAAGATAAGCCAGTCCCCCAAGATATTCTTGATCAGATTCTGACCGATGCCTTAACCTCTCCAAGCTGGTCAAATACTCGCCCATTTAAAATTGCAATTGCGACAGGTGATACAAAGGATCGGATCAGTAAAGAGTTTTTAAAGCGTTGGGATGCTCTTTCTAAAGGTCGCAACGGAAATTTGCTAGCCAAGATCAAACTCATCACATCGCGCTACGGTCTACCTACGAGCAATCGACTGAGTGCAAAGCCTTATGTTGCAGAACTCAAGCCCCGTGCGCATCGAGTTGGAGCGGAACTTTATTCGGTACTTGGAGTAGCTCGTGGAGATCGCAAGGCACGAGATGCACAGTGGGCAAAGAACTACGAGTTCTTTGGCGCTCCAACGGAACTCTTCATTTTCATTCACAAGAGTTTGGGTATCTGGTCAGCATCAGATGCCGGCTTGATGCTCGAAAACCTTATGCTCTCCGCTCACGCTCACGGCCTGGGAACCTGCGCTCAAGGTGCAGTGGTCATTTGGGATGATGTCGTGCGTAAAGAATTCGATGTCAGCAAGGATTACCGTCTGCTCACGGGACTAGCGATCGGCTATCCGACGGATGCTCCAGTAAATTCCTTCGGAGCCCACCGTATCTCGCCAGGGGAAATTACCCTCAAAAAACTCTAGTAGAGATGGATTTGCCACCCCTAGGATTCAATGATTCGGGGGAAGTCGCACATGGCACACATCAAAGTAGGGCCGGCTAGATACAAAAAGGTCGGATTAGCTATTGGAGCTATCACCTGGCTTTCGGCTGCGACCGTTAACTTTTTTATCAAAGTGAATTTTCTCTCCGCGTTTCAATTAGCAGGAGTACTTATATTTCTATTCTTCGGTGGCACATATGCATTTAGACACCCCGTTGAAGTTGAATTCAGCGTCGGGGACAACGAGAAACACACCGTTAAGTTCGTTTACAAACAGACATTAGGTGAGACGCTAATTCGAGTTGATAAACGCCAACTTGTTAAGTCAGATAAACCTTGGCACTCCCCGCACAAGGAAGAGTTCAAATTGGTAGTTGGTAACCGCGAGAATCACGAAATTATTATCCAGCGCAAGAAATCTCTCTTCGCTGCATTCTCCGGGGCTGTCTTGTTAGATATTAAGGTGGATGGTGCTTCGCTCAACAATAAACAAGTGAACGTCCGCCACATCTCGCTTAAGAAACAAAAGAACCCCGCACATTAAGTGCGAGGTTCTTTTTAACTACTTTGAAGTTATCGAACTTCGATATCATCCAAACGAATTGCTTCTCCTGAGCCTTGTGCCTCAAATGGAGTGAAGTCATATTCATCATAGGCAGCGTAGACCGCAGCCTTTGC
>DAIOGE010000088.1:0-4054 GCA_036745375.1 Candidatus Nanopelagicaceae bacterium | reverse complement strand
TTGTTGTGACGAGATCACCTTCACGACGCAGAAAAAGTTCTGGGGATGCACTTGCAATCTCTAAACCTGGAATACGAAGAAATGTCGCATACGGTGCAAAATTCTCTTCGAGCAATTCTGCAAAGAGAGAGTCCAACGAGATTCCTTTAAAAGGCGTCGAGAGAACTCTGCACGCATTTGCTTGATACACATTTCCTAGAGAGATCTGCTGTCGAATTTCTTCAACATATTGGTAATACTGATTCCTGCTCATCGAACTCTTCCAAATAGATTTGAGCGGAACCCAAGGCTCTGTCCTAGGAAAAGGTTGACCTCTCAGTACGCGGCCGAAGTGAGCGAAGACGCGCTCACCCTCAAAAGTTATTGATGTTGCCCAGAAGCCGCCGTCCTCCACACGTTTGACTTCGGATGTGACTTCAAGAAGATCGGTCGCGAGAATCCCATTCATCCAGAAGAAGGGAGCGCCACTTTCCATATTCTCACTTTAGACCTGCGTACAAGTCGGCGATTGGCCTTCCTTTGCCACATTCCGCGACCATAGGCTAGATTTAGCCCTTCAAGTCCAAGCCGTAAATCTGGATTTGAAAGTGCGGACGTAGCGCAGTTGGTAGCGCGGAACCTTGCCAAGGTTCAGGTCGCCGGTTCGAACCCGGTCGTCCGCTCTAGTGAGGCTTTAGTACGATTTGCGCGAAGTTACGCATAAAAATATGGTCGGATGGCCGAGAGGCGAGGCTCAGGACTGCAAATCCTGCTACACGGGTTCAAATCCCGTTCCGACCTCCATTACTTAAAAACTCACTGTGAGATTGATGGCACCCTCTGACTGATGGTGATGCCCCACATAGACACAACTTCTAAATTCCACTGCTGCCAGGTCATCTGCAAGGTCTTGCCCCATGTTGCAACCAAAGGTCCTTCTGGGGTGTAACCATCAACGACCACCCAGTGATATGAAGAATCCGGCAAGGTAACGCCCGCAAAATTCTGTCCCTTGGTGAAATTCAATGAGGCGATGACAGCTTTTATGCGAGTGTCATCGAGAGCGTTCATAAGATGAGCTGGATCAGTGTAGAAGGGCAATGCAAAATTTAAATACGACCCACCAATTCCATGGTTCTCCCAATAACTGAATACCTGATCATCAGTTAATCCCTGACTATCTGTGCCGCCTGCATCTACAAATTCGGCTTGAATCAGTTCTGGATCAGGAACTGTTCCTAATGCAATCTCCTCCCAATCTGCCACTGCAGCAAATGTGCAATCACCAATGCCTTGTGGTGCGACGTTTCCATATGTTGGAAAAGTCAGATAGCCAGCTCCAGGATTGCAGAAATTCACGTGCGTGTTGCAGAGCAAAGGTGAACCACTATTTTGAATTGCAGGTGATGTTGATAAATAGGATCCAGTCTGATCCGTTGCCATAATTTCAAATTCTTGATTTCCCGCAACACCATTCATTTCACATGATCTCTGTGTCGTCTCACAGGTTGATGCATCGATAGATGAGGTAACCGTGTAAGAAATTACTCCTTGGCCGTTTGGAGCAGCTGCGGGGCACCAATAAAGCCCATAAGTAGAACTAGAAACATCAACGAGTGTGAGCTTGATGCTCTCTTTACTGTTCCAACCGGGGTGCAATCCCGAACTCTCCCCACTTCCTGCGCAATCCAAGGCAGGATTTGAACCTTCGGGAAGGACTAGTGGTGAAACAGGAATATTGGCCTGTTGAGTGCTAGTTGGGGCGACGCCGGCCGCAGTATTTAATCGTGATGACTGCCATCGCCAACCCTTAGCTTTGTTAACGCATTGAAAGAGGAGATCCTTTTGAATCACGTTCTTGCTTCCTTTTTTGCAGGGCTGGCCGTTCTTTACACCAGTGCTTGCCGATACCTGAACTTCGGTTACAAATTGGAGCATGATCGCAACGGTGATAACAATCAACACACCTCTTAGCGTTCTTTGCAGAAGCATGCTCTGTGGTATCCATTCTGACTAAGCGAACTCATACGCCACTCCGGGTAGGAACACACGCGCCAAAGGTTACTCGCATTGGTATTAATTACCTAGATTATTTGTCGTAAGTTCACGAGTGTGGCTGCTTAAATTCATCAAATAGCTCTCCGTATAATCGCCAAGTGGAAACCCTTGCTCTAGACATTGGAGCGACCAAGATTGCTATTGCTCTACTAGATGAGAACCATGCAATTCTTGAAAAGACCCAGATACCTTCGAACCCACTACCAAATATTTGGCAAGAGCTAGCGCCAATCCTTGCTGCTTACTCTCCGGACCGAATCGGGATCGCCTCCGCCGGTCCAATTAATTTGCGCCAAGGAACCATCTCCCCTGTCAACATCCCACAATGGCGCGATTTCCCAATTGTTAAATTGATTGAGGATATTTTTCCTAATAAACGAGTTGGGCTGTTAGGAGATGGAACGGCAGTTGCTCTCGCTGAAAACAAGTTAGGTGCTGGGCAAGGAAGTGAAAATATGTTGGGCGTCGTCGTCTCGACTGGGATCGGCGGCGGCCTTGTTCTTGGCGGAAAAGCCTTCCATGGCGAGAGCGGCAATGCCGCCCTCTTTGGTCACCACTCGATCGGATTCAACTCAGGCACTCAATGTGATTGTGGTCGGATCGGATGCCTGGAAACTTTTGCTCGGGGTCCCAAAATGGTCGAATACGCCAAAAAGCAAGGTTGGAGCGACGGGGATGATTTCATTGATCTTGCACAATCTGCTCGTGACGGAAATGTGATTGCCATCGATGCGATCGACAAGGGTTCTCTTGCACTCGCCGTTGGAATAACTAATGTGCTCAACATCATCGACCTGCACACAGTCGTAATTGGTGGCGGAGTCTCGTTCGCTGGACCTATTTATTGGGATCCATTCCTGAAACATTTTGAGGCACAGAGATCACATGCGGGGTTCTTGAACGAAGTCAATGTTTACCCAGCAAAACTTCAAGCCGACGCTGGACTCATCGGAGCCTCACTCTTCGCCGCCGAACAGAACGGTTAGACTCCAACAATGTCTGAGATCTCAACTCGCCCTTGGGGCCGTTACGAAGTCCTTGATGAAGTAGACACCCACAAAGTTAAACGCATCTGGGTTTCACCTGGACAGCAGCTTTCATACCAACGGCACAAATATCGCGCGGAGCATTGGTTCTTCATCTCGGGGCACGGTCTTGCCATAATAAATGGACACGAAATTGGGGTTCAGGCGGGATCAACTGTCGATATCGCAATCGAGCAATTACACCGAATTAGAAATACCGGAACCGATGAACTGATATTTATCGAGGTTCAGACGGGGACTTACTTTGGCGAGGATGATATTGAGCGTGTCGAGGACGACTTCGGAAGAGTGTAAGATTCCCGTTCTACCTGGACGATTGGCTCAGCGGTAGAGCACCACATTGACATTGTGGGGGTCACTGGTTCGATCCCAGTATCGTCCACCAAGATTTACCTTCTCAAATCTCCTTCAGCGCCCCTTCTAAGGCTCAATCCTTAATCCTAATTTGAAATAAATCCATCTCCAACCCACAAGGAACAATGAGAGAAAGACAAGAGCAACCACGATAAAGGTGAAGGCGGTTCCTTGACCCGAAATTACTCGAAGGATCATTCCGACTACTACCGTGAAGAGAACAACCACGAAACCGCTTCGGATCGAGGCTGCGCTTCGTTTTGCTAATCTCACATAAATCCAACCAACCAGCAGCCCTATTCCAAATGGCCACGTTGTCGAGACCATACCCCTCAAGGTAAGCCCATGATTGTGCGCATGTCGGCCTATTGCGACAAATAGCAAAACCGAAAGCAGATCAAAAAGGTAGGTCAGTTTTTTCATGGAGATTCTTAACTACAAAGCGGGGCGAATATCGAGCCCAGCGGCCAGATATGCCTGATCGATTAACTCCATCGTGGCGGTGGTATCGGCTGCATCAGTGGCAAAGGGTTTATTGAATTCAACTGCATCGGCGAAAGTTTGAAGTTGATAGGTGTACGAAGAGATGGTCCCCAAGTATTCCGTGCGAGTTGTCG
>DAIOGE010000087.1:0-4119 GCA_036745375.1 Candidatus Nanopelagicaceae bacterium | reverse complement strand
TGAAATCGGCTTTCCGCAAAATACTAAGTCTATTCTCAGTAACTTCACCGATAATACGAATCGCTAAGCCTGGACCTGGGAACGGTTGACGCCAGACTATCTCGCCTGGAAGCCCTAGTTCTAAGCCCACTTCGCGAACCTCATCCTTAAAGAGGGTTCGTAGCGGCTCTATCAATTGGAACTGCAAATCATCGGGCAATCCACCTACGTTGTGATGCGATTTAATATTTGCGGTGCCTGATCCTCCACCTGATTCAACAACATCGGGATAGAGCGTTCCCTGAACTAAGAAATCAATAGAGTCATGTGCTGAAATTTCTCGCGCAGCAGATTCAAATGCACGGATAAATTCCGTTCCAATAATCTTTCGCTTTGTCTCTGGATCAGTAACACCTGAGAGTGCGTTAAGGAATATTTCACGTGCGTCAACTACCTTGAGTGCGACGCCTGTAGCCGCGACGAAATCTTGCTCTACTTGTTCTGCTTCACCATGACGCAATAGACCATGATCAACGAATACGCAGGTGAGTTGAGAACCGATCGCCTTCTGCACAATTGCAGCAGCAACCGCTGAGTCAACGCCACCAGATAACCCGCAAATGACGTGCTTATCTCCTACGAGTTCTTTAATCTTGGCAACCTCTGTTGCCACAATATTTTCACTAGTCCAGGTTGGTTCGCAGCCAACTATGTCGATCAACCAGCGACGCAGTATCTCTTGTCCATTCTCTGAATGCAAAACTTCTGGGTGAAATTGCACCCCGGCAAAAGTTGCATCACTATTTTCAAAGGCAACTATGGGCGTATCAGCTGTTCGCGCAGTAGCAGTAAATCCAGTCGGTGCAGTGGTGACAGAATCTCCGTGGCTCATCCACACTCGTGATTGAGTATCTAAACCCCGCAAAAGTTTTGAGGTGTCATCGTGGCTCATTGATGTGCGGCCGAACTCAGATTTTCCAGTCTGTGTTACTCCTCCACCGAGCGCAGCTGCCATAACTTGGAATCCATAGCAGATTCCAAATGTCGGAATGTGGTGTTCGAAGATTGAAGGATCAAGTGTAGGTGCGCCTGGTTCATAAACACTCGATGGTCCGCCACTCAAGATGATCGCCTTTGGTTTCTTGGCAACAATCTCAGCAACCGACATCGTTGAAGGAACAATCTCAGAATAGACATTTGCCTGGCGAACTCGCCGGGCGATCAATTGGGCGTATTGCGCTCCAAAATCTACGACTAGTACGAGATCAGGCACGGTGAATAACTACTTCTACCCGCTGGAATTCCTTGAGATCTGAGTAACCGGAAGTTGCCATGCCGCGACGAAGTGCCCCAAAGAGATTCATAGAACCATCTGATGTATGTGAAGGACCTGTAAGGATCTCTTGCAACGTGCCCACTGTGCCAACATGGACTCTATCTCCACGTGGAAGTTCAGAGTGATGTGCTTCAGCGCCCCAGTGCCAACCTTTTCCGGGAGCTTCAACTGCGCGTGCAAGTGGACTTCCCATCATCACTGCATCAGCGCCACAGGCAATTGCCTTTGCGATATCACCGCTGCGACCTACAGAGCCATCAGCGATCACGTGTACATAGCGGCCACCAGACTCATCCATGTAATCCCGACGAGCAGATGCGACCTCGGCGACTGCCGAAGCCATGGGAACTGCAATACCCAAAACGGTGCGAGTTGTATGTGCTGCTCCGCCGCCAAAGCCAACCAGCACTCCAGCTGCTCCAGCGCGCATCAAGTGCAGCGCTCCCGTTGCAGTGGCACATCCCCCAACGATTACGGGTACATCAAGTTCATAAATAAATTTCTTGAGGTTAAGCGGCTCTGTCTTTGAAGATACATGTTCGGCGCTCACGGTGGTACCGCGGATCACAAAGAGATCGACTCCGGCTTTGACAACTACTTCATGTAACTCAGCGGTGCGCTGTGGAGAGAGTGCTGCCGCCACAGTTACGCCAGAAGCACGAATCTCCGCGATGCGAGCCTTAATGAGTTCAGGGCGAATAGGTGCCGCGTATAACTCCTGCATGCGGCCAATCGCCTGCTCTTGTGGGAGTGAGGCGATCTCTCCGAGTGGAATCCGAGGATCTTCATGGCGAGTCCACAGCCCTTCTAAGTTGAGAACTCCAACCCCACCGAGCTTTCCAATAGCAATTGCGGTCTCTGGCGAGACCACTGAATCCATGGGAGCGGCAAGCATTGGAAGGTCGAATTTGTATGCATCAATCTGCCATTGGATCGAGACTTCTTCAGGGTCGCGAGTACGACGGCTAGGCACGATGGCGATATCGTCAAATGAATAGGCGATATGAGCGCGCTTTCCAGGACCGATTTCTATCTCATTCATTCTGATTCCCCACGCCTCTGTTATTTTCCGCCACGATAATTCGGTGCATCTGCCACATCGATTATGTCGTGTGGATGACTCTCTTGTAATCCTGCTGTAGTGATTTGAATGAGCTGACCCTTGCTCTTCAGATCTGCAATTGTTGCGGCGCCGGCATAACCCATACCTGAGCGAAGACCTCCAACAAGTTGGTGCACAACTGCTGCAACTGGTCCGCTGTATTTAACTTTGCCCTCAATACCTTCGGGAACTAATTTATCTTCGGCGAGAACATCATCTTGCATGTAACGATCTTTGGAGTATGACTTCTGTTCGCCGCGAGATTGCATAGCTCCAAGTGAACCCATTCCGCGGTATCCCTTGTATTTCTTGCCGTTAATCTCAATCAAATCAGCGGGCGATTCATCGCAACCTGCCAGAAGTGAGCCGAGCATTACGGTGTCGGCTCCGGCAACAATCGCCTTAGCGATATCGCCAGAATGTTGCAGTCCACCATCTGCAATAAGTGGAATTCCTGCGGTGACACAGGCCTTATGTGCCTCCATGATCGCGGTGAGTTGAGGTACTCCCACGCCAGCGACAACGCGAGTAGTACAGATGGAACCTGGTCCAACTCCCACCTTAACCGCATCAACTCCAGCGTTGATCAGCGCTTGGGCTCCGGCACGCGTCGCTACATTGCCACCGATAATTTCAACGTGGTTGAACTCTTTTTTGATGCGTGCAACTGCATCTAGTACTCCGCGGTGATGGCCATGAGCGGTATCGACCACAATGACATCGACTCCTGCATCAATCAGCGCTACGGCTCGTGCATAACCATCTTCGCCAACGCCGACTGCCGCACCGACAATGCCATGCTCTTTAGCCAATTTAACGTGCTTGACCTGATCCTCAATAGAAAGGTTGCGGTGCAAGATTCCGATTCCACCGGCTTTAGCCATAGCAATCGCCATTGCTGACTCAGTCACCGTATCCATCGCAGAAGAAATGACCGGGATGGAGAGGGAGATGTTGCGCGTCAGGCGGGTTTGAGTATCTACCTCACTTGGAACTACTTCGGAGGCATCCGGGAGGAGGAGAACATCGTCATAGGTCAGACCCAGGAGGATGACTTTTTCGCGAGCCTTATCCATCATTGGCTAAGTCTAGGGGTTGCTCACCGCTACCTTCGAAGCGCGTGACTCGTGCGTACTTGGCTAGAGGCCAAGGGCAAGTGCGATCTCGCGGCATGCGCTCGCAAGATCTTCTGCAACAAATACGCCTTGGCAATCGGCGGAAGCCCAACCCGGTCCACCCAAAATAATTCGAGGAGCTGGTCGCACATTGGGGAGCGAGTTAAGAACTTCGATGGATGCGTTCTCTGGAAGTTGTGCCCAGAGGAATATTGCAGGTGGCGCACAACGACGCACTACCTCGCTAATGGCCCCTGTAGGAGTTCGTGCCCCCAGAAATTGCACTTGAATACCAAGTTCGGCGAGTGAGGCCGCTAAGGCGGTAATAGCGAGAGAGTGCATCTCTTCTCCGATGCAGGCGAGAAGAACGGGAACCTCATTTCGTGGATGGGAGACTTTTATATGTTCCCCAAGCACCTTCTTGATGACATCAGAGACCATGTGCTCCGTTGCGATTCCCTCACCGGTGCGCTCCCATTCTTCGCCGATTAAGCAGAGCAGGGGAACGAGGAGATTGACCCAGACCGCGGCGACTCCATCTTTAGCGATCTGCGCCCTAATTCCCTCTTCTACCCCAACACGATCAA
>DAIOGE010000086.1:1198-4120 GCA_036745375.1 Candidatus Nanopelagicaceae bacterium | reverse complement strand
CGATCTCCCAAGATATCGGTCGCCTTACCCTTACCTTCATCGCCCCATTGAGCGCCGAGCAGTACTAGAGCAGGCATTTTTTCCTAACCTTTGTGAGAGTTGGTGCGTGAAATAAATTTACTTAGAGATCGAAGTTCCGGTAGAACGAAGATCTTCGCAAGCTTCAACAACGCGCTTTGCAAGTCCGGCTTCAGCAGCCTTACCCCAGGCACGTGGGTCGTAAGCCTTCTTATTTCCAACTTCGCCATCAACCTTGAGTACGCCGTCATAGTTCTTAAAGACGTGATCAACGATTGGGCGAGTAAAGGCATATTGAGTATCGGTATCGATATTCATCTTAACTACACCGTAGTCAAGTGATTCGCGGATTTCAGAGAGCAAGGAGCCAGAGCCACCGTGGAAGACGAGATCCATTGGCTTTGATCCTGCTGGAAGTCCGAGCTTTGCAGCGACTGCATCTTGCAGAGTCTGCAAAATCTTTGGTTGTAGAACTACATTTCCTGGCTTGTAAACACCGTGGACGTTTCCGAATGTTGCAGCGACCATGTAACGTGCAGATGGATCTGTACCGAGAGTTTCTACAGTTAGTAGTGCATCCTCTGGAGTTGAGTACAACTTGGCATCATGTTTTGCCTCAATGCCATCTTCTTCGCCACCAACAACACCAATCTCAATTTCAAGAATTGTTCCTGCAGCCTTTGACTTCTCAAGAAGTTCCTTAGCGATGCTCATGTTCTCTGGCATTGAAACAGCAGAGCCATCCCACATATGAGAATTGAAAAGAGGAGCCTTGCCTGACTTGAGACGCTCGGCACCGAAGGCGAGAAGCGGGCGCATAAAGCCATCGAGTTTCTCTGCTGGGCAGTGATCGGTGTGAATACCAATATTCACCTTGTAATTCTTGGCGACGATATGAGCGAACTCGGCGAGAGCAACTGCTCCATCGACCATGTTCTTAACTGTTGAACCTGAGAGGTATTCCGCTCCACCCCAAGAGATTTGGATGATGCCATCTGACTCTGCCTCGGCAAATCCGCGGATCGCACCGATCAGTGTCTGTGAAGAAGAGACGTTGATTGCGGGGTAGGCGAAAGCGCCAGCCTTCGCACGATCCAACATTTGTGCATAAATTTCCGGGGTTGCAATTGGCATGAGTGATCTTCTCCCAAAGTGAGGTTATGGTCGGCTGTAAGAGGACTCCACTGGCTCAACGCTGGGTCAGGCTGTCTTGCTTACGGCTAATCCCACCACATTTTGGGGTGGATTGGAAAACTGCCGAGCTCTCTCTGGCCAGATCCGGCCAGATCTAACTAGTTAATGCCGAAATGGCTCAGTAGGCGGTCGATGCCGAGCAACCCCCAATTAGAATGTGCCAGAGCGTGGCCTCCTTTGAGCAGCCATCGGCCCGCTACCTCAAGAGTATGTAAGTGAGCGACTACTTTGAAAGCTCCATTAAATATTGCAAACACAATGCCCCCTTTGATCGATTCTGCGCCAGTAGGTGGCGCAGCCACGTGTTAGGTCGGCAAAAATGCCAGCAATAGGGGCAAATGAGACGAGGTCGACTCCGAAAGTGTGGAGTCGACCTCGCTGTGGATATCTGTGCAAGAAGAGAGCTACCTACATAAGTAGGTCTCTTCCATATTCTTCATTGATCATCTGCTTGGCCCCGATATAGAGAGCGACAATTGCGGTGATCATGCCGAGCCAGCCACCGGTCTTGAGTGCGCCGGAGTGGCCACCTGCCCAATTGCCATAGGAGAGGAAGATGAGGGTGAGGGTGAGGAGGAATCCGAAGAGATTGTGATGCATGCTCCGCTTCATGACCGCCATCCAGAAGACGAAGGAGCTCACTGCGAAGCACATAATGAATACTCCGAGTGCGCCGGGTGCCTGAATTGCTGGGTGGCTCATCCAATACCAGAGCGATAGCCAGAAGGCTCCGAATGAGCCAAAGAAGGTAGCCCCGATGGTATCTCCGCGCATAAATTCCATGATGCCAACCAAGATGCCGACTAGTCCACCATAAAAGAGGGCCGTTCCCATCACTGCTGAGCCCGCGACGCCATGCCAGAGGCCAGCGTTTGAACTGCTTAACAAGAAGGTTGTAACCCCGAATGCCGCAAGACCTAACGGTGCTGGGTTAGCAACCATGCGATCATTTGCCATATCTAGTTCTCCCTAGTGAATAACCTGCAGCCATCAACTCTGATGACCCATATTTAGTATCCTCGCTCGACCCGAAAAATGTGGGATGCGTCACACTGGTTTCTCTGGAATTTTTCAGGGTTGAGATTACTTGTACGCGGCAAGCGGCGCGGGTAGCCTCACCGTCATGAGTTCCTTGGAAAATCTCTCGCACGAAGAACGCACATTTCCACCTAGCCCCGAGTTTGCCGCTCAGGCGAACGCCCAAGCCTCCATCTACCAGGAGGCGGAGGCCGATCGCCTCGCTTTTTGGGCTAAGCAGGCGGAGTACCTCCAGTGGGATCAGAAGTGGGAGAGAGTCCTAGATTGGCAAGCTCCTTTTGCCCAATGGTTTGTGGGGGGAAAGCTCAACGCCTCCTATAACTGCCTTGATCGACACGTTCTTGAAGGTCGAGGAGAGCGAGTCGCCTTCTACTTTGAAGGTGAACCTGGAGACACTCGAACCATTACCTACGCCCAGATGCTGCATGAAGTTAAAAAGGCGGCAAACGCGCTCACGGAACTTGGCGTAAGCGCGGGCGATCGCGTTGCAATCTATATGCCGATGATTCCAGAAGCAGCTGTTGCGATGTTGGCCTGCGCTCGCATCGGCGCCGCCCACTCCGTTGTATTCGGTGGATTTAGCGCCGACGCGTTGATCAGTCGAATTCAAGATGCCGATGCAACTCTGGTTATCACCTCTGATGGTGGCTTTCGTAAAGGATCGGCATTTCC
>DAIOGE010000086.1:0-1098 GCA_036745375.1 Candidatus Nanopelagicaceae bacterium | reverse complement strand
TACGGCCCGATGATCAATGGTGCAACACAGGTCATGTATGAAGGAACACCAGATTCACCGACAAAGCATCGCCTCTTTCAGTTGATTGAGAAATATAAAGTAACAATTTTGTACACAGCTCCAACACTGATTCGTACCTGGATGAAGTGGGGTGAGGAGTATCCCGCCGACAGCGATCTCACTTCATTGCGCCTGCTCGGGTCTGTTGGCGAACCCATTAATCCCGAGGCTTGGATGTGGTACCGCGAAGTTATTGGTGGGAATCGTTGTCCGATAGTGGATACCTGGTGGCAGACAGAGACCGGTGGGCTAATGATTTCACCTCTACCTGGAGTAACAGCGACTAAGCCGGGATCGGCAATGGCGGCGCTTCCAGGCATTAGCGCAAAGGTTGTCGATGATGAGGGGCGCGAAGTCTCGAATGGAAATGGCGGGTATTTAGTACTTACTGAACCTTGGCCATCAATGTTGCGCGGTGTCTGGGGTGAGCCGGAGCGATATCGTGAAACATACTGGTCACGCTTTCCAGGAAAATATTTTGCGGGTGACGGCGCAAAGTTAGATGAAGATGGGGCGATCTGGCTCTTAGGTCGGGTTGATGATGTGATGAATGTATCGGGCCATCGAATTTCTACAACTGAAGTTGAATCATCTCTGGTCTCACATCATAACGTGGCAGAGGCAGCGGTTGTTGGTGCAAATGATGCGATGACAGGCCAAGCGATCGTTGCCTTTGTGATTTTGCGCGGCGGAATTCCAAGCGTAGGTGGCGAGGAGCTCATTAAGGATTTGAAGGCACACGTCACCAAAGAGATCGGCGCGATCGCTCGTCCAAAACAGATCTTGGTAGTAAACGAACTCCCGAAGACGCGGAGTGGAAAAATTATGCGTCGCTTACTTCGTGATGTTGCCGAAAATCGCGCAGTCGGCGATTCAACTACCTTGGCAGATCCAAATGTTATGAAACTTATTGGTGAAGGTCTGCAGAGCGGTAAATCTGAAGATTAATTAGTGATCTCCGGGGAAGCCAAACTTCGGAGCGAGTGAGGCACATGCTGCCACCGCTTTACTCTGAGTTGCGCTCAAGCTTGGTTGAAC
>DAIOGE010000085.1:0-4154 GCA_036745375.1 Candidatus Nanopelagicaceae bacterium | reverse complement strand
CCATTAAAAGTCTGCGAATGATGCGGATATGGTCATCGCCAAATGCGGTTCCGCACGTTGCTACCGCAGTGGTAATTCCTGCTAAATGCGCCGCCATAACATCGGTGTAGCCTTCAACAATTACAACCTGGCGCTTCTTTGCGATCTCTTTCTTCGCCATATCGAGGCCATAGAGAATCTGTGATTTCTTGTAAATCGGAGTCTCGCTGGTATTTAAATATTTAGGGCCTTGATCTTTATCATCGCCCGCTAATTTGCGCGCACCAAATCCGACGATGTCACCGGAGATATCTCTAATCGGCCAGATCAAGCGGTTGCGGTATCGATCGATCAGTCCACCGCGGTTACTCTCTTTGGTGAGCCCTGCGAGGTTGAGCTCCTCATCTTTATAACCCAAACCTTTGAGGTGCTTGTAAAGGGCATCCCACTCATCGGGGGCATAGCCGACGCCAAATAGATCGGCTGCAGATTTATCAAAGCCACGTCCCGTCAGAAAATCCCGGCCCACTTGAGCGGGCCCTGGAAGTCCAAGTTGCTCCTTGTAGAAAGCTGCTGCAGCTGTGTTTGCTGCAACCAAGCGCGAACGATTGATCCCACTTCCCTGGCTTGGCCCAGATGAGTCGTAGTGAAGTTGATACCCGATGCGTTCGGCTAACCGCTCTACAGTTTCGGTAAAGGTAAGGTGTTCGAGCTTCATCAAGAAATTAATGACATCACCACCTTGGCCGCAACCAAAGCAGTGAAAGTAACCCTTGGCGGGCGTTACATGGAAGGACGGGCTCTTCTCGTCGTGGAAAGGGCAGAGTCCCTTCTTCTGTCCCCCACCAGCACCTTTGAGTTGAACATAATCGCCGATTACCTCATCGATATGTGTGTGCTCGCGGACGTAGGTAACGTCTTCGTCTCTTATGCGGCCGGCCATGATGACTATCTTAGGCTTCCAAGTTTGGCGTGCAGCGCGTAGGCCCCAGGATCGGTAAGGGAAGCAACTTGATCCACGACTACTCGCATCCGTTCATTCTCATTGCTGGCGCGGCGCCAATCATCCAAAAAGAAGGAGTCGAGCGACGTTGGAGCTTGGTCATAAACCATCTCAACGAGTTCTTTGATGACAACTTGTTGATCTGCGTAACGCTCTTGAGAAGCCGCAGCATTGATGACGTAGAAGGTTGCGATTGATTTGAGGATTGCGACCTCAATGCGCTGAGCGCGTGGCACAACCAAGTTGGCGTTATAACGAGTTAGTGGTCCATCGCCATACTCATCGCGGGTGGCGCTCTCTGCAGCGAGGGCGAAGCGACCAACTAATTGCGAGGCGAGATCCTTAAGGCGAGCGAGCGCACGATGTGAACCATCGTAATTCTTCGGCCAGCATGAGAGTGATTGCAGTGATGCGAGAGCTTCTTGCGCTTCCGCTTCGGTCATATCGCTCATATAAGAGTTGTGGGCGACGTTGAAGAGTTCTGGCAGATCTTCGCTCAGCCCTTCGAGCTTCACATGTCCAGTAACGAGAGCATCTTCTAAATCATGAACGCTGTAGGCAACATCATCAGACCAATCCATGATTTGGGCTTCCATGGATTGACGACCCTTAGGCGCACCAATGCGAACCCAATCAAAGATCTCTTGATCATCGTCGTAGACGCCAAATTTGCGATTGTTGACCGCGCGCGGCCAGGGATATTTGGTTGCGGCATCGAGGGAGGCGCGGGTGAGATTTAATCCGACGGAGCGACCGCTCTCATTGACGGTCTTTGCCTCTAGGCGAACCAATAATCGAAAAGATTGGGCGTTGCCTTCAAATCCACCGCACTCTTGCGAGACCGTGTTGAGTGCATCTTCACCGTTATGCCCAAAAGGTGGATGGCCAATATCGTGAGCGAGGCAAGCGCCCTCCATCAAATCTGGATCGGCACCAAGTGCCCAACCCAGTTCGCGACCAACTTGAGCGCACTCAAGGGAGTGTGACAAGCGAGTACGGGGAAAATCAGCAAGCCAGGGAACTGCGACTTGAGTCTTGGCAGCCAGGCGGCGCAAGGCAAAGGAATGGATGATGCGAGCGCGATCTCGGGCAAACTCAGTTCGCCCCATGCGCTTGGCAGGTTCGTTTAAGAAGCGGGCGCGGTCGGACTCGGTGTAACCCGGAGACTCAACTGCCTGACGAAGAACCATAGGAGGCCCAGTGTATTTCTTTGATGGGCCTATTTCTTTATCTGGTCGCTGAGGTGAATTCCAAAGCGGCCTACCGTCTCATAAGCCAGATAAGCCGCGGTCTCGCGGAATATGTAGCGAACTCCAGTGGATTTGAGAGAGCCCGGACCACTTTGCGCCTCGGCGCAGGTCGCACTCACACCTAAATCACGTGCCTCAGCCATGGCGCGATAGCAGTGATAAGGATCGGTAGAGATGATCACACTCTTAAGCCCGCGCAATTTCATGTAACTAACATAGGCAACTGTGCTGGTCAGGGTGTCTTTGCCAACCGGCAGCGCCACCACATGGTTACGCGATATGTGTTGTGCGATTAATGAATTGCGACTGGCGGCAGCTTCGGTAGATAGATCACCTTTCTGGCTACCTCCAACGGTGATGATCAAAGGCGCTTCACCTGCTTGATAGGCCAACTTTGCTTGCGTGATGCGCTCAGCCAAGATCGCAGTTGGTGTGCCGTTATCTTGCGCAGCTCCCAAGACGACGATTGCATCGCTCTGTCTAATTGCTGGGTGATGCGCCGTCCACCAAATTTGTGATGCAACGTAGAGCGGAACGACGATGATGATTAGAAGAATCGCAGCGATGATGCGGCGCAGAATTTTAAAGAGAAACACAATCAGCCGCCAGAGACCGCATCATCAATTGTGATCGATGCGAATTCATCTGGATCGTTGAGCCACCCATCAGGAAGGCTTACTGCGCGGCCATGGCTACGACGGCCTCGAGGCGCTTCAGCGATTGCGGTGGGGTAGGGCTGATCTTCTAGTTGAGAAAGCAGATGTTCGAGTTCGCCGAGCGAAGAGACCATTCCAAATCCTGCTCGCAGCTCGCGCGGTACAGAAAATCCCTTGAGATACCAGGCCATATGTTTGCGCAGATCACGCATCGCACGGCCTTCGCTCTCAAAGAACTCCACGAGTAACTCGCCATGGCGATACATCACTTTGCGAACTTCAAAGAGGGTTGGAAGTGCTGGCGGCTCTTCGCGATTAAATGCCGCAACGAGATCTGCAAAGAGCCAAGGACGACCCAAGCATCCGCGGCCCACTACAACTCCAGCGCAACCGGTCTCTTGCATCATGCGCAATCCATCAGCGCCTGACCAGATATCCCCATTACCGAGAACCGGTACACCAGTTGGTGCTAAGTGTTCTACCAGTTGTGCAATGCGAGACCAGTCAGCTTGGCCCTCGTACATCTGCTCTGCAGTGCGTGCGTGCAGTGCAACCCAAGCAACTCCCAAATCTGCAGCCGATTGTGCCGCCTCTAAAAATGTGTGGTGATCGCTATCAATACCAACCCGCATCTTTACCGTTACGGGAATTCCATATTTAGATGCTGCTTTGACCGATGATCCAACGATCGCACTAAAGAGATTGCGCTTATAGGGAAGCGCGGCTCCCCCACCACGTCGAGTCACTTTGGGAACAGGACAACCGAAATTGAGGTCGATGTGATCTGCCAAATTTTCTGATCCAAGTAGATCGATCGCTTGTCCCACAACCGTTGGGTCAACCGCATAGAGTTGAACTGAACGAGGTGATTCACCCTTGCCAGGCGTGATCAAACGCAGGGTCTCCGGATGACGTTCGATCAAAGCTCGAGCAGTCACCATCTCCGAAACAAAGAGACCGGCACCCTGCTCGCGGCATAAGGTTCTAAACGCAGAGTTGGTAATCCCAGCCATGGGAGCTAAGACAACAGGGGTATCTAAGACCACCTCATTACCCTCAAACTGCCCATTGGCAATCGGAAGGCGAAGCGGGGCGGCCTTAGTGATCACGTGTTTACGCTCCGAGGAGGCGTGGTGCCAGCCAAGACTGGACCTGATCAATGCTGATTCGCTCCTGCGCCATTGAGTCGCGGTCGCGGATCGTAACTGCATTGTCCTCGAGGGATTCAAAATCGATGGTGATGCAATACGGAGTACCGATCTCATC
>DAIOGE010000084.1:3094-4176 GCA_036745375.1 Candidatus Nanopelagicaceae bacterium | reverse complement strand
AAGAGTTGCACATTGGAGGGCTACCCAAATCTGCAGATGTTCGACTCCACCGGGAAGGCACTGCCCACCCATGTGATTCACTTTGGCTCTTTCGCAGCGCCAAATGCACCAGCTGGATTGGTAACTCTTGCTCCTGGAGCGAAGGCCTCTTTTGATCTTTTTTATGCGGCGCAGACAGGTTATGGAAATGCTTATTGCCCTACTTCCAGCAAAGTTGACTTCACTCCCCCAGGATCAAAGGTCGCCCTTACCCTTGATTGGCAAATCCAGCCGTATGGTGGCGGGACCATTCAAAAGCTACGTTGCGGAGAGATAAAAGTTTCACCTCTTTACGTGCCTTAATATCTGCTCATGAGCGCTTACCCAGACCGCAATAAGAAGGCCTTGATGGTGATCGATGTCCAGAACGGGGTTGTTGAGTATGCCCGTCATAGGGATGAGACCGTCGCTCGGATTAAGGGGTTGGTGGATAAGGCGAGAGCCGCAGATACCGATGTTATTTGGGTGCAGCACTCAGAAGATGAGATGCCGATCGGGAGTCAGTACTGGCAGATTGTTCCGGAGTTAAAGCCGAACCCTGATGAGAAGATCATTCATAAATTGTGGCGCAGTTCTTTTGAGGAGACCGACCTTGAGGATGTACTCGAAGAGTTAAACGTGGAGCACCTCATCATTACTGGAGCTCAGACCAATTACTGCGTCAGGCATACAGTCCATGCTGCAATTGAACGCGGTTTGGATGTCACCTTAGTTGAGGATGCTCATACGACGATGGATGAATCGTGGAACGGAAATCCGATTCCCGCAGAATACATCATTGCCGAACTCAATCGATCGTGTTCAGATTACGATCTGCCCGACAGTCGCGTAGATGTAGTTCTTACGGAGAATATTCGCTTCTAAACTTTTAAGGGTTAGCTACTTGCCTTGAGTTGATCTACATGGCCAACTCGATGGTTGGTAGTTAATCGCAAAACATCGGTGACTGTCACTTCGCCGCGCTCGGGGTGCAGACCTGAGCGTGTCCATTCTTGGTCGCTGATCTGACTCAAAATGTCATTAACGTGAGCGGCGCTGCTTTT
>DAIOGE010000084.1:0-2994 GCA_036745375.1 Candidatus Nanopelagicaceae bacterium | reverse complement strand
AATTGAGCGAGGATCTCTTTTGTCATAACGTTATTTAAGCAGACCGACAGGTTTGTAGGTGGACATTTTTGTTGGGTCCCCTACCACTTGGCCAGCGACGTTATCCGCCTGAACTGCTGTTATCGACTTCTGATTGTCAGAGATGCCCTGCTTGACCTTGCTCAGAGGAGTTGTCGGATAGCACTGAGGGTTCTTAAGGAAATAGTTGTACTCGGCAATCGCAGCTTTGAAAACCGCGATGTAACTGTCGTTGTAATTGAGTCGGTTGGTTAAGTTCTCATTGGCAATATATGCCTTTGCTGCCTGAACTACTCCGTACTGGAGGGCGACATAGACCTTGTCAGCGTTGATTACCTCGGTGGTGATCTTCTTGCACGCGGTGGGAATAGCCGCCGCCTGCGCCGAGCTCGATGTCATCGCTAATCCCACACAGGAGATGGCAGCCAAGACGGCAATCGCAGTAAAGGAGCGGCGTGCACGGCCTGGATTATTGGATCTCATGGCAGGAATTTACACGGAAGTTGGCTACTCAAATGCTGAGAATAGACCGCTTGCTCGTTGAATCTGCCTGAAGTAAGACTTAGATTATTCGTACCGAAGCATTGGAGAAAAGTGCTCTTTAATCGACGCAAGAAGTTGCCATTAACTATCGATCCCAACGATCTAGCTGCGATAGCCCATGAAAAGGAAGTCCTGGCCCGCGAGGAGCAAGAGTCTCGTGCAAATGAAGAAACGAGTATTCCTACAGAGATTGGTTTCGAAAAACCCGCATCTCAGTCATTTCGAGGTCTTCGTTCGACCGGAGGAAACCCTGCAGTTAAGAGGTTCACCTTTGGGAATTTTGGATTTATTGATGATGAGGACATGACGCAACCTCCGAAAGATCGAGATTAGTAGTCAGTTCACCTTCTAGTGATCGGGGCTACGTGAGGAAATTTGGACTCATTGCTCATTGCAATTAGCCTGCGGAGTCTTTAGATTTAATACAACTTTAGATCGGAGAAAAGTGATCTTTAATCGACGCAAAAAATTGCCGCTCACCATCGATACCAATGATGCCGCTGCAATTGCCCATGAAAAAGAAGTCCTGGCCCGTGAAGAGGTTGAGTCTCATCATGGTTCAAATTATTCGACACCATCAGAGGTCACCTTTACGGCGATGGATTCAGATCTTTCAGATGGTTGGTCGGCCCAGTTGCCCAATGTTGTAAGGGGATCAGGTGCGCGCATGCTCGGACCATTTCGATTTACCGGTTTGAGAGCCCCAGAACCCGAAAAGGATCGCGACTAACTCAAGAGGGTATTCGAGTCGCATCGAATGGGCATGAGAGAATCACGCCATGAATAGCCTCACCACTGTGTCAGCGTTGACCTTCGGGATCCAAGCTTTTGTAACCCTCTTTGTGATCCTCGATCCTCTTGCGGCTCTCCCAATCTTCTTGTCGTTGGTTTCAGGACGGAAGAAGAAGGAGCAGATCAGCCTGGCATGGCAGGGTGCAACATCGTCCCTGGTCATCATTGTCGTCTTTGCCCTCTTTGGGCAGGTGATTCTCAATTATCTGCATATCTCTCTTAACGCACTCCAGGGTGCCGGAGGATTTCTTCTCTTCTTGATCTCGATGGAACTCTTGACTGGCAAGGTCGGAGGCGAAGCAGCGCAGAACGAAAAAGTTAACATTGCGATGGTTCCGATCGGAACTCCAGTTCTTGCTGGACCTGGTGGAATCGTTACCACGATGCTCTACGTTCGTTATGCGCACACAACCGGTGACAAAGTAAGCCTTGCTGCAGCAATCATCATGGTCCACGTGGTTATTGGTTTGATCTTGATGTTCTCAACGGGAATTCTTAGTTTGATCAAGGAATCAGGCGTCACTCTCATTACTCGTGTGGCAGGCCTTCTAGTGGCTGCAATCGCTGTCGACATGATCGTTCAATCCATCAAGGGATTCTTTAACCTGGCGTAGGTGGCATAATCGCCGCATGCATGAGTTCAACGAAGAAGTCGAATCTCTGGCGCAAGAAATCTTGGCCTATAGCCTCAAGCGTCTGAAAGATAATCCTCCGCTTGATGGCCCGCAGAGCCCCGAAGAACTCTTTGCGAAAGTTGGAAACACAATCACTGAAGATGGTCTCGGCGGACATCAAGCTTTGAAGGTCTTCACCGATACCTTGGCTCTGGCATGTATCTCTACTGATCATCCTAGATACCTCTCCTTTATCCCCTCTGCCCCATCAGAGCACTCCAACCTCTTTGATCTAGTGGTTGGCTCGAGTGCCTTGTATGGCGGCTCTTGGTTAGAAGGCGCAGGTGCGGTCTTTGCAGAGAACCAAGCTCTGCGGTGGATCAGCGACCTCGCGGGTCTGCCTGAAAGTTCAGGTGGAGTCTTTGTTCAAGGTGGAACTATCGGAAATCTCTCTGCACTTGTGGCGGCGCGAGTTCATGCGCGAGAGAAGTATCCTGACGTTTCTCGTTGGGTGGTCGCTTGCTCTTCAGAAGCGCACTCATCGATCCAATCTGCTGCCGAGATCATGGATGTACTTGTATTGAATGTTCCCGCCGATTCTGATGGAGTGATGACTGGCTCAAGTTTCGCCACCTCAGTTGATCAATATCTGGCGGAACACCCAACCCACCGAGTCTTTGCCGTCGTCGCGACAGCAGGTACAACCAACTTGGGAATCATCGATGACCTAAATGGTGTGGGAATTGCCGCGAAGAATCGTGATATTTGGTTCCATGTAGATGGCGCCTATGGATTAGCCGCGCTCTGTGCGCCTAGCGTTCGCCCGCTATTTAATGGAGTGGAACGCGCAGATTCACTGATTGTCGATCCACATAAGTGGCTCTTCGCGCCCTTCGATGCCTGCGCGCTCATCTATCGCGATCCCACGATCGCAAAGCGTGCGCACACCCAGCACGCCTCTTACCTAGAGACCTTGGAAGATCCCAACGAGTGGAATCCCTCGGATTATGCGATTCATTTAACTCGC
>DAIOGE010000083.1:0-4178 GCA_036745375.1 Candidatus Nanopelagicaceae bacterium | reverse complement strand
AGTCTGGCAAATGCACAACTTACTTATAATGACTATGAGGGACTTTACGGGCCAAACGGAATTACGCCAGCGTTTTGTGCATCGATCAACACCATTAACTCAAATTGCACAACACTTACTCAAGATAATAACGCGGTAGTAAACGCTCAATCTGCTTATAACAATGCGCTTATTACTCAGCAGCAGAACTTGGCAAAGGATGCTCAGACAATTGCATCCGATCAACAAGCTTATGCAGATGCGCAAGCAACAGCTGCACTGGATGTCAAGAAGAATGCACAAACGCTCGCAAGTGCACAACAATCCATTGATTCTGCTCAGTCAGCGCTCAAGTTGTATCAGTTGCAAAATAGCAACTCAACGTCTGCAACAACCATCTCGGTGGATCAAGCACAGGTGACTGTGGCACAAGCAAATCTGGTAACTGCAAAGAAGAATTTGGAGGGAGCTTCTGTGATCTCACCGGTTGCCGGAAGAGTCGCCTCAATCTCTAACACACTAATTGGATCAACAATTAGTCCTAATACGACTCCAACCAACGGTTCTACTGAGGCAACTGGCTTCATAGTCTTGACCGATGTAGGTGGGTTGCAGGTAACTGCCGGATTCTCTGAATCTGATGTTGCCAAGATTGCGGTTGGTCAAACTGCATCGATCGCCTTTACTGCGCTACCAAATGCGACGGGTGATGCAAAGGTCTCCAACGTTGCGTTGCTGCCTACTACTTCTAGCGGAGCGACTACCTATACCGTTACATTCCAATTGACCGGCAAGGTTGCTGGACTCAAGCCCGGCATGACCGCCACAGCGACTGTAATTGTTGCTGATTCACCTAACGCGATCGCTGTAACCTCGCGAGCTGTTACAACTCGTGGAACTAGCAGTTTCGTTAACATCGTTACTACGGTTAAGGGTAAGCAAGTTGAAACCCTAACCCCAGTCTTGGTCGGCATCGTGGGTGACTCTGCGGATGAGATCCTCTCCGGCCTCAAGGTCGGCGACACGGTTGCACTTCCATCAGTTGTAAGTACATCTTCGTCGTTAACTGGTGTTCCATCGACTCTAGGTGGCGCTGGCCTCGGTGGCGGTGGATTCGCTGGTGGACGTACCGGAGGCGGTGGATTCGGTGGTTGATAAGCAACCCGTTATCGAAGTCCGCGACGCGGTTAAGCGTTACGGAGTCGGGGATGCATCAATCTTCGCACTCAATGGGGTGAGTTTGACCATTGAGGCGGGCGAATATGTCGCGATCATGGGTCCTTCAGGCTCGGGTAAATCGACACTGATGAACATCCTTGGAGCGCTTGATGTAATGACCAGCGGTCAATATTTCCTCGACGGGATCGAGATTTCATCCATGGATGAGATTCACCTTTCGATCGTGCGAGGAAGAAAGATTGGTTTCATCTTCCAATCCTTCAACCTGATTCCGCGCACCACCGCTATTGCAAATGTCGAGTTGCCGATGGCTTATCAAGGAATCAAACCTAAGGAGCGTCGTGAACGTGCCCTGGTTGCTCTTGATGTAGTAGGTCTGGCAGACCGCATCAATCATGAGCCGACGGAGCTATCTGGAGGACAACAGCAAAGAGTTGCGGTGGCTCGTGCCCTTGCGACTCGTCCAGCACTGCTTCTAGCCGATGAACCCACTGGAGCGCTCGATTCCAAGTCGACCGCGGACTTACTAAACCTCTTTGACCAGATCAATGCGGCGGGACGAACTGTTGTAGTCATCACCCATGAAGATGACGTCGCACATCGAGCTAAGCGGATCGTTCGTATGCGTGACGGCAAGATCATCAGCGATGAACTCAATAAGGAGCGCGTCGCATGAGTGCATTTGAAATCCTACGTTTCGCTTTCCGCGGACTCTTTATCAATCGGTTGCGGACGGCGTTGACCGTATTAGGCATCACAATTGGTGTCGCATCTGTGATCATCCTGCTTGCCGTTGGTAACGGCTCAAGCAAGGCGATCCAAGCTTCTCTTGATCGTTTGGGAACTAACTCGCTGCAAGTTCGATCTGGTGGGCAGGGATTTGGCTTTCGTGCTCGCGCTAGCGCCAGTACCGTCAAACCTCTGACAATTCTTGATACCGTCGCTTTGACTGATAAGACGCAAGCACCCGACATCAAACAGGTTGCGCCTATTGCCTCAACTAACGGGACATGTGTAGTTGGAGCAAATACCACAACGCCTTCAACCTTCTACGGAACCTGGCCCGCCTATTACGAGGCTAGTAACACCTCGATTCAATCTGGGTCGTATTTCACCAATGAGGATGTGACCCAAGCTCGCCGCGTCGCCCTGATCGGTCAAACCACAGCGACCGCCCTTTTCGGGACTCAAAATCCGATCGGACAGACGATGCGATGTTCTGGAATTCAATTTACCGTCATCGGATTGACCACCGTCAAAGGATCTTCTGGATTCCAAGATGGTGACAGTTTGGTATTGATCCCGATCACAACGATGGAGAACACCATCACCGGAAATCAACCATTGACAGATATCTTGGTAGAGGCAACGAAGTCGACCACCACGAGCGCAGCCCAGGCTGAGCTAACGGCAATTTTGGATGCTCGCCATGGAATAACCGGTCGTAAGACCGCTGATTTCAGCGTCTTCAATCAGGCTTCGCTTCTTACTACCGCATCAACAAGTTCGCAGACATTCACAACGCTGCTCGGCATGGTTGCGGCAATCTCTCTTCTGGTGGGTGGAATCGGAATCACCAACATCATGTTGGTAACAGTCATCGAACGAACTCGAGAAATCGGTATCCGCAAAGCTATTGGAGCTCCTAAGGGTGCAATTTTGAGTCAGTTCCTGATCGAAGCAACGATATTGTCGCTCTTAGGTGGGGTCCTTGGGGTGATTGCCGGATTTGTAGGCAGCCACTTCACCATCGCCGGAACTAAGCCAGTCATCGTTCCCGCATCTGTCTTCTTGGCCTTCGGAGTAAGCATCTTGATCGGTGTCTTCTTCGGTGGCTACCCAGCATCACGCGCCGCATCACTACGACCAATCGAGGCACTCCGCTATGAATGATGAAACAATCCCAATCAACTCTGCAAATCCAGAGCCTTCTGATGCACCCAAGTTTGATCTCTTTGCTACCGAAGTTGAGGACAACCTCAAAGAGGAGCTAGCCAAGGGAACCTTCCAATGGACCAATAAATACACAAAGGGATTAGGCCTTCTGTTTGTGATCGTAGGGCTACTCTCGGTCGGTACGTGGTACGGACATTACGAGGCGACTAAGACAACCACAACAGCCGGAGCATCTACCTTTGCATCACTGCGTGCAGCATTTGCTGGAGGCGGTGGATTTGGTGGTGGCACAGGTGGTGGCACTGGCACCGGCGCTGCCGCGGGTGGCTTTGGTGGCTTTGGTGGCGGAACGCGCATCACTGGAACTATCAAATCTGTGAAAGGTTCGACCGTTACCTTCACTCTCGATGATCCAACTCAAGCCTCATCTCTAACTGCGGGAGATGCTGGTCGATTAACTGATACTGGTGCAGCAGGTGCTGCAACTGGAGGCGCTGCGATCGGAGGTTCCACCACCGGTTCTGGAACCACAACTGGTGGATCAGCAACTTCTGGAGGCACAACAGGTGGCGGTAGCGCTGCGACGGTTCCTGCACCAGTTGCATCTGCAGGCGCAAGTACTGGCACAGGTCGTCGTGCGGGTGGTGCCTTCTCTAATCCAAAGTTGACCGCTTGTTTGACTAAGGCAGGAATTACTTTGGCTGCAGGAGCTCGTCCAAACTTCCAGGATCCAAAGACCGCGGCCGCATTGCAGACCTGTTTCGCACAACTAGGAATCACTCCTGGTGGTGGCTTTGGCGGCGGATCGGGCGGAGGAGCGGCTCCAGCGCCGGCAGCAACTAAGTAATTAGGAACGACAAGTTACAACGACAAGTTAGAAAAGGTTCCCGCTGACGAGGCGGGAACCTTCCTTGTAGGTATACGACTGGTGAGATTCGAACTCACGACCTTCTCTTCGTCAAAAAGATGCTCTATCCCCTGAGCTACAGCCGCATCTTAAAATTTTATGGATTTCAGTCTGCATTATTTTCAACCCATTATGTTGATGTGAATTTACGCAACTTGTGGAAAGTGTTATTGTTCAGTTCTCTTCGTCAAAAAGAGCAAAAGACCCTCAGATAACT
>DAIOGE010000082.1:0-4191 GCA_036745375.1 Candidatus Nanopelagicaceae bacterium | reverse complement strand
TCAAACCCCTCGTCGCCTCCCTCTCAGTAACGCTTTTGATCGGAATATCGCCCGCTCACGCACTCTCGCTCGAGAAAGTTGCGGCGCCTTACGAGAATCTCTATCGCGCGGATTCAAGTACCTCTGCAAAAGTTACCTCTAAAACTGCAACGCCTGCTGGGAAGCACGTTGGCCTTCTCAGTAAATTCAATGTGAATTACGTGGGCGTTCCCGTGGCAGAACAGACCGCGGTTCAGGCGGCGATTGATATCTGGTCTGATAACTGGAGTTCAACTGTCCCAGTTAACGTGGTTGCGAATTTCGTTCCAGATGGAATCTCATCTGGAATATTGGCTTCAGCCTCCCCCGTTAGTTTCTTCCATAATTTTCCCGGAGCACCGGATCCGACTCTTTGGTACTCCTCCGCGATGGCAAATGCGCTTGCAGGCAAAGATCTCGATCCAAGCAGTCCCGAGATTTCAATCAACATAAACTCGAGCGTCTCCAACTCTCTCTATCTCGGCACAGATGGAAATTGCCCTTCCAACATGTATGACCTTGAGTCGATCATCTTGCACGAAG
Organism: Candidatus Nanopelagicaceae bacterium; assembly: GCA_036745375.1. Taxonomy (GTDB): domain Bacteria; phylum Actinomycetota; class Actinomycetes; order Nanopelagicales; family Nanopelagicaceae; genus PALSA-747. Next base: position 3,630 of record DAIOGE010000082.1, on the reverse strand, counting down.
TAACTCATGGACTGGGATTTCTCTCCAACGATTCTTACGATCCCTTCTCAGGATATGGCAGCATCGATCAGCCAACGCCTTATGACGCCTATGCGCAAACTCCAGATGGCGGACGTCTCATGGACCTCGCCTCACCCTCTGCGGAGTTAGGTGCTGCACTTCAAAATACTTTGGTCTGGTCTGGCAAGAATGGCATCGCTGCAAATAACGGAATTAAGCCCCTCTTGTACACCCCGATCCCATATGAGAATGGTTCATCTGTAAGCCATCTCGATGAAGCCACATTCCAGAACTCTGGAGCAAACGCGCTGCTCACTCCATCCTGGCCTGGCGGTGCGGTATTCCACACTCCTGGATCAATAGTTCTAGGGATGCTAGCGGATATGCGTTTGAAGCCACCTCCTGGAATTCCCGTTGGAATTCCAGATGCTCCGCGCAATGTCTTTGCAATTGTGGGAGATCAATCTGCCCTTGTTAGTTTTGATCCACCAGACAATGCACGTACCTCGCAAGTGACTTCATACTCGATTAAAGTCAACGAGACAGGTCAGGTTGTTCAAGCAACCTCAAGCCCAGTGAAAATTACTGGATTGAAGAATGGATCCCACTATTCATTTACCGTTACTGCGAGCAATCAACTAGGTGTTTCACCACCTCAGACGAGCAACGCAATATTCCCTCAGGCAGCTTGGAAATCAACTGTCTTAGATGGAACTGCTGATGCCAAATACTTAGCAACTACCACTTTTAGGGGTTTTCCTGCAGTCGTTTATACAGATAGCCAGCATGGTTATCTCAAGCTAGCGACATGGAATGGAAAAACTTGGAGCAAGAGCATCATTGATGGAAATGGTGGTTCGGGTGGGCGCACCTCCGATAACGTCGCAGGAAATCTATCGGTCTGCACATCCGCCCCTGGCAAGAACCAGAGACTTGATGTTGTCTATGCCGATGTAACTCAGCGACAACTTCGCTACGCCGGTTATAACGGTAAGAGCTGGAAATACAGCGTGGTTGATGGCGATGGGGCGCAGGTAGTCAAATACTCCGATCCCAACCGCAGAAAGACTGCTAGCGATGTAAGTGGAGCAAATGCCTGCGTTGATACCCCAGATGGAATTCAGATCTTCTATCGCGATCAAAGCGAGGGAATAATTCTCGCAGCTGTACAAGCGGGTACAGCGATTGGCAATTGGCAGTATCAACTTGTCGATGGAGACACCAACAACGATGGACATACCACCGGTGACGTTGGTTTCCATCTTAAGGCGGTAAATGTAGGTCGCACCGTCTATCTTCTCTACGACTCAATCTTGCAGGTCAATCAGCAGAAACAAGCGTTACAAGGTGAGGTTCGTCTAGCGACGCGTGCCAGCCTCTATCCTGAAGATTGGCACTACACAGCGCTCGATTCATATGGAACTGACATTGCAGTGGCTGGTTACGATGTCGCACTTGCAGTAAATGGCAAAGATGTGAGCGGCACATGGATGGCGGCAAGTGGTTCCTCAATTCCAAATCCAAACCAACTCCGTTGGGTTGATATCTCTGGAAGTGGAGCCGTGATCTCTACCAGCACCGATATCTACGGAACACCGAGCGCCCCGCTTAGTAGCGATGGAGCACACACGCTCTTTAACTGCCAGAACCGGCTATGCGCGGTAAATAATGCCGACCAAACAGTTTCCTTGGTGACGAGTCTGGATCTATCTAATTCGCTTGGCGCCACATGGATAATTATCAATATGGTTCGCTACGCCCTTGTAGGAGTCGGTGGCAAGTTACAACTCTTCAAAGCCACAACTTTTATTTAGTATGAATCACGGTTAGTAAATAACTTCCAGAAAGTGAAGTTAATTCGACTACCCCGATGCCACTCTGATAGGTAAGTGAGATCGGCGCACCCTGCACCGAATATATTCCTTTGAGAGATCTATCTTTGAGAGAGCTTTTGATGAGCACCGTTGTGCTCTGGTGCAGTGGCATACCGAGCACTCCGCCAATAGGTTTGGGTGATACATAACTAAGCCATCCATAAGCAGCGCTAGTCGCGCTAAATATTTGGGAGCTAACAATTGGTTTAGTAGGGCTGTTCTTGACGCTCCCTAACTTTCCAAGTGGAGTCATTGAAAGCGTAAAGGTTGGAGCACCAACTCGACTAGATACGCCCTGAATAATGAAATTCGCACCCTTGAGCGTTATAGAAGTTGGGATATCAACATCGGTCAAATCTTTGGTAAAGGTATTGAGTAAAAGTCCTGCAGGACTGATCTCCCAGACCGTTAATCGATTGAGCCCTGCCGCAGGCGCCGCGCTTGTTGCAACTGCCGAGGCTCCGGCTACCCAAATATTGCCTGTTATATCCACATAACCGGTGGAGGCGATGTCATCCCCAGAAGTTCCGAGTCGTAAATCCCAACTGTGTGAGCCGTTGGAATTGAGTGCAATGATGTAACCATCGCTGCCACCAAGAGGAGCAAAAGTAAGTAATTGCGAGGTATTGGTCTCGGCCGTTCCCACTAAGTAGATCGCGGAAGGTGAAGTGAGAAGGGCTGAGACTTGATCTCCACCCGAGAAATTTGTTGTGACGGTCGGAACTAAGTTGTTGATGGTTAAAGGGGCTACCGTTGTTTTGGTTGCAGCCACCGCATTGGAAGCGAAGGCGAAGAGAATCGCGGTTGCGAGAAGAAGTGCTCTCTTCACGCCAATTCTCTCGAACGATCTGCAGCAGCTTTCATCGCCCGCGAGACCAGTCCCGCCAGATCTGCCTCACCCAATACTTTAAGACCTTCATATGTAACGCCTTTAGGGCTGGTCACATTTTCGCGCAAGATTGTGACGCTTTTGCCTGTCTCATCTAACATCTTGGCTGCACCCACAATAGTTTGAACGACGAGCGTTGTAGCCGTCTGCTCATCAATTCCCATCGCGACAGCGCCTTCAACCATTGCTTCGACAAAGGCAAAGAAGTAGGCGGGACCAGATCCACTAGTAGCGGTGGCGGCGTCTTGAAGTTCTTCTGCAACTTCAACGCTCTTTCCCGCGGCCGATAAGAACTCTGAGACGAATCTTTGTTGATCGGGACGAACCTGGCTGCCATAAGAGACGATCGACATACCAACACCTAGAAGGGTGGGGGTATTTGGCATTACGCGCACAACAGCAGGGTTACCAAGGCCACTTTCTATCGTCGCTATCTTCTTACCAGCCAAGAATGAGATAACCAGCGCATCTTGCTTCAGGTTAGGTGCACACCGCTCCATAATGGACTCTAAATCTTGCGGCTTAACGATGAGCATCAATACATCGCTCTCGGCAGCCATCTCTTCGACGGAGGCAGCGGTAATGCCGTAACGCTCTTCTATCTCATGGTTGCGCTCTGACCGGCGCACTGCAAATTTAATCTTGGCGGGATCAGCTCCAGCCTTAAGCAGAGCTACTAGCAACGCCTGCCCCATGTTGCCAACGCCGATCAGACCCACCTGGGCGCTCTTGATATCGATCTCGTTCACGGGAGTTAGCCTAGCCAATCGCACATCCCCAGGGGCTCATAGAGTCTTCACCTGTCACAGTGCCCTAGTAGGCTCTCGCACTATGCCAGAAGTTAAAGATGGATTTGCGCGCGACTTT
>DAIOGE010000081.1:0-4209 GCA_036745375.1 Candidatus Nanopelagicaceae bacterium | reverse complement strand
CCGGTTACTGCCCGACCAAGTGGAGTTGTATTGAAATATTGCTTGCCACCGGAGCGAATATGAAAGGCACCGCAAGCGATCGCTGCCAAACCTTCTTCAACCAAAGCTAATTTGCAATCAATGAGGCGAGCGTTCTCCGCGCCATATGCCAGAGCGCGTCCTGGAATCGAATCGATATCGCTCTCATCGTATTGGCCAAGGTCGGCGGTGTAGGTGAAAGGAACAGCACCTTTTTCACGCATCCAGGCCACGGCCACGGAGGTATCGAGACCACCCGAGAAGGCGATTCCGACTTTTTCTCCGACAGGCAGGGAGGCGAGGACTTTGGACATGGGGTGAGCCTACCTTCCTCATTATTCTCAGCCAAAAATAAGGAAAATTTCCTTGCCTTCGAATCTCGATGATTTACCTTTAGCCCATGACCTTTAAAAAATCTGCCATCTCTCTTACCGCTATTGCCTTGCTCACCATCAGCGTCCTACCTGCTAACGCTGCGACAAAGGCAGCGGCGACTCCAAAGCCAGCCGTCTCTGGCGCGCCTCGCACTGGTGGTTTTGGTGCAGGTCGTAACTCTGCAGCCTTCGCTAAGTACACCGCATGCCTAGCAAAAGCTGGAATTAAATTCCCATCATTCGGTGGTGGCCGCGGATTTGGCGCTCCAGGAACGAGACCTTCCGGCGCTCCAGGTGCTGGAGCAGGAACTGGAACAACTCCTCGTCCGCGCCCATCCTTCTCTTTATCACCTGCGCAACAAAAAGCATTTACAGCGTGCGCTGCGCTTCGTCCATCCTTCGGTGGATTTAATCGCGGTGCTGGAGCAACTGGTGGAGCAAGCGGCGGAGCAGGACAGGGAACAAGTCAAGGTGCGACAGGTGGAGTTGCTCCTAAGACAGGAACCAGCGCCGCTTACATCGCCTGTCTCAATGCACATGGCCTTCCAGTTACAAGTGCTGCACAGATCGCTGGACTCGATAAACAGAATTCCAAGATTTTGGCCGCACTCAAAGCCTGCGTCGGCAAGTAATTCTCAATTAAAGTGGAGTTGATCGATTCTTTCGATCCACTCACTGTAATTCGATAATTTCCGCGCCGCGAGTTTGATCGTTAACTCATCGCGGCGCGGAAGATCCAAACGATCAATAACCCCTTGCGCGCTCACTTCCTCGGTTCGTAGCAAAATCCAGAATCCACAATCAGATACTCGTGCGAAGAAATCACCGCCTCGCAAATTTTTCTCAAGCGCGAAGGCGAGCGCAATCAAACTCTCTTGATACTCCCCCAGCGATAAATATTTTTCAGGATCCACGACAACACTGACAATGGTGAGTTCGCGGCCTTCACGATCCGCGGTGGATACTTCGCGCTTGAGATTCTCGTGGAAGAGAGCCGGCGACATACTCGAAGTCAGCGAATCACTCACACCATCGCTACGGAATTCGATCTCGCGAAGGTCAAAACCAGCCATTTCGTAAGGTTACTTGGATACGCTTTGTAAATGGCGATCAGCGATGCACTATTTGAAAGAAGCCGTAAGGCGGCGATTTCATTGTTGCGCCTTGAGTCCGTGGTGTTGATTGGGCTCATTATTTATTTGGCTCTCCTAGATGCCTTCCGGACCAAGCCCTTAAGCGCGCCACTTGCCCTTGCCGGTGATTTCATTGGTCTGACCCTTGGTGCTATCGGACTCTTTGCCTGCTCCATTAGCTATAAGAGAGGTAAATCATGGGGGCGCGCTCCCGCAGTGCTCGCCAACTTAATTGCGCTTGGCGTCGCCTATTTCATGTTGTCAGGAAAGTTTTACGTCGGGGCGATTCCGCTTGGGCTGCTCGCCTTCGTTACGACTGGTGCATGTCTCTTGGGGTACCGGGAATAAATGCCGCAAGTCTTTGTTCGTATTGAATCACCAAGACTTTCATTCAGTTACATTTGGATTCTCGGTCCACTCGGATTTTAAGAAATAATATTAGACTTTAATCAATCAAACGGAACTATCCGCCGAAAGAGCAAAAATTAAACTTCGCATTCGCAATGAACCTCCGCTACCGGGGGATGCTGAGTTGATTCGCGCTGGCCAGATGCATTTTCCTGACCTTGCAGCCAATATCTTCCGTACAGCGAATGACTATCAAGTCTTCGGCTTTTCCGTTTTCTGCTTTCCGAACTCAACCCTAAGGGAAGTTTGGGAAGACAAGTGGCAGGTCAGTTCTACTAATAAATTTAGGCTCGCACCAGTCGCAGCAATATTGAACTTAAATATGAGCATTCTTCCAACTTTTGGGACGGGACACTACACAGTGGTGGTGCCTGGCCCCTTAACTCAAAGCTTATATTCAGCACTTGACAAAGTTTTCTGTGCCCCAATTGATGTAAGGTATTCCACATGAGGACTCAGCTCTGGATAGATTTTCAAGACATCGATGATGATGGTACCTTGGAGTTGACTGAGTCCAGTTTTCGCATCTTTAGTAATTCAGGTTTCGTTCCTGGGCAATTTCACGAAGTACTATTGATTTCACCAGAGCACTCAACTTTGCACTCGATTGTTGCTTCCGTAGAAGACGGTGTAATCAAACTTCAAGCCTTCCCTGAGACTTTAACTAGAGCGCAAGGCTTAGATGATGACTCGTACTGGAGTCACGGTTACATTGCCCTAGATTTCAAAAATAGCTCTGAGTCGATCATTAATTCCCAATTAACTCGAACGGAAGTTGCAAATTCACAAACTCACAATCGGTTTGCAAGCACTTAGTCAATGAGAGCAAATTTTCTACTTTGCGATTACGCTGAAGTCCTGAATGGCAAATTATATTTAATGGGTGCTGGGTGGTCTAAATTTGTATTGACACCTGAACGTCGAACACTGAATATCTCAGTTGCTGGACTGATACATGTTCCTTGGGACCAGACAAATCAGAGAACAACTTTAGAACTTGCTTTACATGATCCGGATGGCCTCTTGGTGGAAAATCAGGACGGAAAGAAAGTATTTTTTAAAAGTCCTTTTGAGATCGGTAGACCTCCGGGAACGCTAAAAGGAGCAGAACTAGATGTGCCGTTTGCATTTAGATTCGAGCAATTGATGTTAAGAGAAGGTAGATTCGAATTTCAACTTTCAATTGATAATGAAGTTTTGTATCAAAATGCCTTCGATGTTATCGAATATGATCCAACAACCGTTTAACTAGTTAAGATACTCTCTAGCCCGTTTACCACTCGATAATTCGACGCTCTTCCCATAAGAAACCAGTCTTATCCACTGCGGGATCAAAATTGCGGGTTGCCAGCCAGACCGCCGTGTCTGCTCCTTGCTCCACCGAGAGTGGGGCATCCGGTCCACCCATATCGGTCCGCGTGTGGTTAGGGCATATTGCATCGACCAATAATCCGCGGGTGCCGTGGTTGGTCTCATGTGCCAAATTTCGCACCAAGGCATTTACTCCAGCCTTGCTAATTCGATAGGGCGCGAGTCCCCCGGCATTGCCCGGTCCAGACATCCGACCTAGACAGGCGCTAAAGATGATGATCCGCCCGTTCCTGGCCTCAGCCATGGCAGCCCCCAAGATATTAACGATGGTGAATGTGGAGTCCAGGTTGATCGCCATAACTCGACGCCACTCTTGATCCGTTGTCCGCAGAGTTTTAGACATCTTTTCACTCATGACCCCGTGAGCCAACATCAGGATCTCGGGGGCGCCAAAGGTCGCCAAGATCTCTGAAAATACTGCGCGAGTTGCTGCCTGATCCTCTAGATCGACCGCCCGATACTTCGCCCCTAGTAGGGCCGCCGCATTTGCCAACCTCTCAGGATCTTTTGCCACCAGAACCACTTGGTGCCCGGCAGCGACCAGCTCCTTGGCGCATTGGAAGCCAAGCCCACGACTGCCACCTGTGATAACCGCTAATCCCATATATATGAGCCTAGAGCCATACCTCACACCCAGCCAGTCGGTGCGCTCTTGGCTAAGGCGATTAAGATTAGGTCGTACCTGATCTTCATTCGGAAGCTAACCTCAAGCGGTTGCAATACCGAACTGATTAAGAAGCGGAGTGAGCGCCAGTGTCGGCATCTAATACCCCAGCAAATCATTTTGGTGGTTCATTCGGACCCAATGAATGGCTCGTCGATGAGATGTATGAGCGCTATCAACAAGATCCATCATCTGTCGATAAGGCATGGTGGGATTTCTTTGCTGACTACACACCACCTGC
>DAIOGE010000080.1:0-4322 GCA_036745375.1 Candidatus Nanopelagicaceae bacterium | reverse complement strand
GGGAAGAGCCCTGAGAAGACCATCGGCTTTGGATCTTTATAACCAGCAAGTGCGACTTTGGCAGGATTGTTATAAGTAGTGATCGTGTCACCTACGCGAGATTGGCGCACATCTTTTACGCCGGTAATTACATAACCTACTTCTCCCACGCCAAGACCTTTAGATACAACGGGTTCAGGTGAGATCACTCCAACTTCGAGCATCTCATGGCGCACGCCAGTTGAGAACATTTGGATCTGGTCGCGAGTCGATAGGTGACCATCAACAACGCGCACATAAGTAACCACGCCGCGATAGGTGTCATAGACCGAGTCAAAGATCAGCGCGCGAGTTGGTGCATCTGCCACACCCACAGGCGCAGGAATCTGACGCACGATCTGATCAAGAAGTTCAGTAACGCCAGCACCGGTCTTACCCGATACGCGCAAACAATCTTCTGGCTCACAACCAATTAACTTGGCCAACTCTTCTGCAAACTTCTCTGGTTGCGCAGCTGGTAGATCGATCTTGTTAAGGACAGGAATAATCGTGAGGTTGTTCTCCATCGCCAAATACAAGTTGGCGAGAGTCTGCGCTTCGATACCTTGTGCGCAATCGACAAGGAGCACCGCGCCTTCGCAGGCCGCGAGCGAGCGAGAAACTTCGTAGGTGAAATCGACGTGGCCAGGGGTATCGATCATGTTCAAGATGTATTCCTGATTATCGATTCCAGAACGCCATGGCAGGCGGACCGCTTGCGATTTAATGGTGATTCCGCGTTCGCGTTCAATATCCATGCGATCTAAATATTGTGCGCGCATGTTGCGTTGTTCGACAACTTCGGTAATTCCGAGCATGCGATCTGCCAGAGTGGATTTACCGTGATCGATATGCGCGATGATGCAGAAATTGCGAATCTGCGCAGGGTCAGTTTGCGAAGGTTGTGGAGCTTTCGCTAATGGAATGGCTGGCATGGCTTAGCCGTTAGCCTCTGTGTTGGAAGTGTTATTTAGCAGAAGTCTTGTTGGCAGCTTTTGCCATTGCAGACTTCTTATTTGCTGCAGAGTTGGCGTGGATGACGCCCTTTGAAACTGCAACATCGAGCGCCTTTGATGCAGCGCGTAGTTCTGCGGCAGTGGCGGCGACATCTCCGGTAGCAGCGGCATCCTTGAAACGGCGGATGGCGGTCTTGATCGATGAGCGGACAGACTTGTTACGAGCCTGAGCCTTCTCATTGGTTCCGATGCGCTTGATCTGAGACTTAATGTTTGCCACTTATTTGACTGCTTTCTTCTTTAATAAAACGTCCAAGAGCTGGCCACGGTGGTGACGAGCAGGGGTGAAGGCTACCAGCCAGCGGACTCTAGGCTCAAACTGAGCTATTTAGAGTGTGATCTGCTGCGAGAGATCGAGATGATGGTCCGCTCCAGCGCATAAATCGGGTCGGAGGCCGCTCCCTTGATGTCGGCATCTGCCTGAGCCAGCGCAACAACGGCTCCGGCCAGGGTGGCTGGGCTCCAGCCAGATAGTTGGCGACGTGCCTTATCGATCTGCCAGGGCGAAAGGCCCAGTGGACCGGCCAGTTCGAAGGATTTGCTGCCGCGATTGGCACCCGAGACCTTGGCGAGCGCACGCAGGGAGCCTGCCAGCGCCGAAATAATCATCACCGGATCGACCCCGGTTTCTAACGCCTGGCGTAGTGTGACCAGCGCCAGATCGGTCTTTCCTTCTAAAACTGCATCGGCCACATCAAAACCAGTGGTCTCAACCCGACCTTGCTGGAATTTGGCGACATCCTCTTCGGTAATCGTGGCTCCTGCGGCAACATCCGAGGCCAATTGGGAGCAGACCCCAGAAAGTTCGCGCATATCTGAGCCCAAGGCTCCAATGATCGCGGTGACGGCATCCCCCGAGATCTTGCGCCCCAACCGAGCAAATTCTGCCCGGACAAAGTCGGCCTTATCGGACTCCTTCTTAATCGCCTCAGCAGCGACCAGAGTTGGCTTGGCCTTCTTAATTTTCTCGAGAAGCGCCTTACCTTTGACTCCCCCTTTGTGCCAGAGCACGAGGTGAACGCCCTCATCTGGGTTCTCGATGTATTCGGCGATCTCATCGCTTAGCTCTGCCGCCAAATCTTGGATTTCTTTAATCACCACAACGCGGGCATCACCGAATAGTGATGGTGCGAGTGCATCGGTGATCTGACCAAGTTCTAGGGTATCTGCGCTGAGATGAGTGACGGTTGCTCCCGGGCTCTGCGCCACCGCGCTAGAGATCGCGCGATCAGCGAGTAACTCCTCGCCGCCTTGAATCAGAGTGATCCCCACGAGCGCCATCTTAAAGCGATGTACCCACACCCGAGAACCGCCACGGCAATAGCAGCGCCGGCAAATCCCTTGGTCAGGTGCACCACCGGCACCTTGGCAAACGTGGTCGCCACCCAGACGATTACGCTGGAAAAAGGTTTCTGCGTCAGCGTCAATAGGTAGGAGAAACCAGATGCGAATGGTGCAAGGAGCGCTGCGATAAATCCCACCACCGTTATCGGCGCCACGACTGGTTCCACCAAGAAATTGCTCGGAAGTGACATGAGCGAGAACTGTCCAGAGATCGCCACGCTGAGCGGTGTACAAAATATATTTGCGGCGATCGATATTGCTAGGAGTTCTGCGATCTTACGATGACGTAGATACCTAAAGAGCCAATCCGCAACGGGATCTGTCAGCAACAAAATTCCGCCTGTTGCTGCAACAGAGAGCGCAAATCCAGGATCAATCGCCTCAAAGGGATCAATCAAAATCAGCAGACTGATTGCAAGACCAAGTGCTGCTAGCGCCGACGTTCGCAGCCCTCGTGCCTTTGCAATCAGCACAACGCTCACCATAACCGTTGCACGAAGTACTGAGGGCGACGGCCTCACTAAGAAGATGAAACCAAGGAGAACAACTGCGCAGATGACCAATCTTGCTCGCAAGTTGGGAACGATCCACTGCAGAACCCAGATCATGAAAGCTGCGATGATGGCAAAGTTTTCACCGCTTACTGCTGTGAGATGTGTCAGACCTGCGAGCAACATATCGTTCACGAAGGTATGGGTTTCAAGTGAGGTATCGCCTAAGACCAATCCGGGTATCAGTGCGCCACTTGCACCACCAACGCGCAAAGAGATATTTCGAAAGTCAGCTCGTATTGCACCAGTAGTTCGACCAATCAAACCAGCACCGTGAATAACCGTGATCGTGCCGCGCGCAGCAAACAACCCCGCGACTCTCTTCTCAGGCGTTGAGTATGCAATTCCTGTGCACGATATGACGCTGCCTGGTAGCGCATCAAAATGCTCGGAGGTAGTAAGACGCATCGGAAAATGCACAACGCGAGTTACGTTATGAACTTTGATGGAAATAACAGAGACAATTGCGGTGGTCGTTGCGGGCTTTACATACCCCTGCATCTGCTTTGGCTCACCTAATTTTGGGTCAGTTACTACCGAGGCCACGATATGAAAGGAGATCTTCTTATCGAGCAGCGGCGCCACTGCACTGGTTTGCAGCGCACGTTCGTGCAGCGCCATCAACCCTGATCCTGCAACTAGGGCCGCAATGAGTACCCATCCACTAGCCCGTTGACGTCGCAGAATCCAAATGCAGAGCGGAACAACCAACAGGAGCCAGACTGGAGCCAGTAATCCGACTCCAGCGGCTCCCAGCCATATCGCTACACCAACAAGCGCTAGCGCTAAATCCGGACGAAGCTTTTGAGGTTGGCGAATTTGCTCTTGCCCATCCCGCTCACCTTCGTTAGATCATCGATCGTTGCGAAGGGGCCATGCGCAGTTCGGTACGCCAAGATACGCGCCGCCATCACCGCCCCCACTCCGGGAAGTTGCTCGTATTGCGAGACCGTTGCTGTATTGATGTCGATCGTGCCAGAGGTGATCTTGCCTTTAGACGCTCCGCTCTTCTTGGACTTCGATGAGGTTGCTGTTACTGGTGGCGCACCCACAACAATCTGCTGCCCATCGCTAAGGACTTCGGCCAAATTGATATCGGTGAGCGATACTCCCTTGAGTTGCTTGCCAGCAGCCTTTATTGCATCAATCACCCGCGATCCTTGGGGCAACTTATAAATCCCAGGATGCAAAACCTTGCCAGCAACATCAACCACGATCAGTGCGGGCGGTGCAGGAATTGGCGAGTAACTCGGCAGCGGAGTTATGGATGGAGTCGCGACTGGTGCAGCATTTCCGTGTGCCAAGGAGAAGAAGATTGCACCAACACCAAGTGCCATTGCTAGGACTACATAAATTGCGCGACGTTGCAGATCGCTAAAGTGAGGAAATTCGA
>DAIOGE010000079.1:2947-4324 GCA_036745375.1 Candidatus Nanopelagicaceae bacterium | reverse complement strand
GATTCCCAAGAACCCCGATTGCGCAACGGTGAATATCCCGCTGGGGGAGTGTGGACACCTCCGGCAATTACTCCAGCCTTTATTCATCAAGGCGACACTGTGAGTGAATACCCGGCAGAAGCCGGCAATTACTCGCTCTTCTATTCCAAGGTTGCAGATGCGATTAGCGGTAAAGGTGCATGGCCGGTTACAGCAGATGATGCTTTAGCTGTTGCGAAGATTTTGGATGACGCGAGAGCTTTTTCTATTCGATAAGTGCTTCAAGAGCAGTGGTGAGGTGTGGGTAATCCCAGACAAAACCACTGTCTTGTAGTGCCTTAGGCAAAACTTTTGCAGAACCTAAGATGTCACTGGCAAATCCACCAACAAGGATCTTGAGTGCAATTCCTGGAACTGGGAAGAGTGCTGGGCGATGCAACGCGCGAGCAAGTGTCCCGGTGAACTCTTGATTGGTAACAGGATTTGGTGAGGTTAAATTAACGGGGCCAGAGATATCAGTATTTAAGCAATGAATAATTGCTTTGATCTCATCGTGCAAGGTAATCCAGGACCACCATTGCTTGCCTGATCCTAACTTTCCACCGATACCGAGACGGAAGAAGGGCAACAGGCGACCGAGCGCGCCACCAGTTGGATCTAAGACCAATCCAGTGCGAATCTTTACTGTGCGAACTCCAGTTGCTAAATCAGCTGCCGCTTCCCACTCGCGACAGACTGCTGATAGAAATTCTTCTCCACCACGATCTGTCTCGACGACTGCGCGATTTCCAGTCTCGCCGTAGAAACCAATTGCGCTTGCCGAGATAAATACCTTGGGCTTCAGAGCCGTTACAGCATTTGCGATTGTGGTTGTTCCAAGGAGGCGTGAATTAAGAATTGTGGCCCGATATTTAGGAGTCCAACGCTTATCGCCAACGCCAGCACCAGCTAAATGAATTACTGCATCGACGCCTTCAAGTGCAGCGAGATCAATTGTTCCCGCAGCAGGATCCCATTGAACTTCTTCGGCAGAGTTAGGTTTGCGGCGAACTAGACGTAAAACGGTGTGGCCTTCGGCTTTGAGTTGGCCCACAAGCGCGGTTCCAATCATTCCGGTCGAGCCGGTCACTGCAATACGCATGAGGGCGCCTACCCTTACAAACCTAGATCAGATTCGAAGCTGCCCTCTTCGAGTCGCTCTTTGAGAGTGACTAGGAAGCGAGCGGCATCAGCTCCATCGACGATGCGGTGATCATAAGAGAGTGCAAGGTAGACCATTGAACGAATAGCGATGTTCTCTCCGCCATCAGATCCCTTGATAACCATCGGACGCTTAACAACTGATCCGATTCCAAGGATTGCAACCTGAGGTTGATTGATAATTGGAGTATCAAAGAG
>DAIOGE010000079.1:0-2847 GCA_036745375.1 Candidatus Nanopelagicaceae bacterium | reverse complement strand
GCGAGCAATCTTTGTTACATCTACTTCAACGACAGTTGTGAGTTGTGCGCTGACTTGAAGTGATTCGACCATGCGTGCTGCGATGACTTTGCGCAGACGCGACATAGTTACGGTTGTTCCACGCAGAGGTGATGCAGCGACAGGTGCAGATGACTTTGCAGCAGGTGCCGCAGGAGCACTTGGTGCAGCAGCAACTGGAGCTGGCTTGGCAGAGGCGAGAACATCTTCTTTACGGATACGTCCTCCGACGCCGGTTCCCTTAACGTTTGCGAGATTGACGCCTTGTTCCTTAGCGAACTGACGGACAATTGGAGTCACGTAAGCATCATCAAGTGCTACGGGAGCAACTGGCGCAGCAGGAGCTGCGGGTGCTACAGGGGCAGCGACGACAGGTGCTGCTGGAGCTGGTGGAGGGGTAGGAGCGGGAGCCTCTACAACAGGCGCAGCAACAACAGGGGCCACTGGAGCAGGTGCGGCCGCGACAGGGGCAGCACCAGCCGCACCGATCAAAGCTAAGCGAGCGCCGACTGCAACAGTTGAATCAACTGGAACATCAATTGCAAGAATCGTTCCGCTTGCAGGTGAAGGAATCTCCGTATCAACCTTGTCGGTAGAAACTTCTAGGAGTGGCTCATCAACATTGATTGTGTCGCCAACGTTCTTGAGCCAACGTGTGACAGTTCCTTCAGTAACTGATTCACCGAGAGCTGGCATGGTGACGACAACGCCAGCGGCTGCCGATACAGGAGCTGCAGCAACGGGCGCAGGAGTTTCAACCACTGGGGCTGGAGTTACAGGAGCTGCAGCAACAGGCGCAGGTGTCTCAACCACAGGCGCGGCGACAGGTGTTGCAGGTGCAGCGGTAACGCCATCTTCAATAACTGCCAACTCAGCACCAACTGCAACTGTTGAATCGATTGCAACGATGATGCGAGTTAATGTGCCAGATACTGGTGATGGAATCTCGGTATCAACCTTGTCGGTAGAGACTTCAAGGAGTGGCTCATCAACATTGACGTGATCGCCCTCGTTCTTGAGCCAACGCGTGACAGTGCCTTCGGTGACTGACTCTCCGAGTGCAGGCATGGTTACTGAAAAGGTCATTGCGATTTCTCCTATTACCCGTGGGCGTGCAGTGGTTTGCCGGCAAGTGCTAAGTGCGCTTCGCCTAACGCCTCAGAGAGGGTTGGGTGAGCGTGGATCAAAGGTGCAACATCGGCTGCTGTTGCCTCCCAGTTGTAAATCAATTGACCTTCAGCGAGAAGTTCACCAACGCGAGATCCGACCATATGAACTCCGAGAACAGGTCCATTCTTCTCGGCTACGAGTTTGACCGAACCTGCGGTCTTCAAAATGTTTGCCTTACCGTTTCCAGCGAGGTCGTAACTAATCTCAACAACGTCATATCCGCGCTCTTTAGCTTGAGCGGTGGTGAGACCAACTGATGCGACCTCAGGATCTGAATATGTAACGCGAGGAACGCCTTCATAGTTGATCGGACGAGGATTTAGCCCTGCAATCTCTTCTGCAACCAAGATTCCTTCAGCGAATCCCACGTGAGCGAGTTGGAGTGTAGGAATCAAATCGCCGACAGCCCAGATTCCTGGAACATTTGTGCGGCACTTGTTATCAACGATCAGATATCCGCGATCCATGGTGATGCCTTGTTCTTCATAACCGAGGTTTGCAGAGACTGGGCCACGACCAACGGCTACAAGAAGAACATCTGCGGTATGCGTTGCACCATTTTCCAGAGTAACGGTGACGCCCTCTGGTCCCTTTGTTGCAGATGCGTACTTAACTCCAACTTCAAACTTAATTCCACGCTTGCGGAAGGCGCGCTCTAATTGCTTGCTAGAGGTTTCATCTTCGAGTGCAACGAGGCGAGGTAGACCTTCGATGATCGTGACATCGGCTCCGAAAGAGTTCCAGACAGATGCAAACTCACAACCGATTACTCCGCCGCCGAGAACGATTACTGACTTAGGAACGTAATCGAAGGACATCGCTTCGTTGCTGGTAACGATCTGCTTTCCATCAATTTCAAGTCCTGGCAACGTCTTCGCATATGAACCTGTTGCAAGCACGACGTTCTTGCCCGTGTAGACGGTGCCATTTACTTCAACTTGGTTCTTGGCGACGAGGCGTCCATGACCTTCTACATAAGTGATGTTGCGAGACTTAACGAGTCCTTGTAATCCCTTGTGAAGTTTGGAGATGACTCCATCTTTATATGCATTAACCGCCAGCATGTCGATCGAGATGAACTGAGCGTTGACGCCAAAGTCAGAGGCGTGGCGCGCACTATCTGCAATCTCTCCTGCATGGAGAAGCGCCTTTGTTGGAATGCAACCGCGGTGTAAGCAGGTCCCGCCGACCTTGTCTTTTTCAATGAGGACTACAGAAAGTCCGAGTTGAGCTCCGCGTAGGGCGCAGGCGTAACCGCCGCTGCCGCCGCCAAGGATGACAAGATCAAATTCGTTCACACTTCACCTTTTCTTCGCAGTTCAGATTCTTCGATATTCAGATTTCACACACAGGTGGCTAATCCTGCCACGAGTTGAGACCACGCTCTTCTCGGGCTTCTGCCATCTATCTCTAGGAGACCGCCAATTCTGCGAGCGCCACCAGGGATCGAACCGCCACTCCCGTGCCACCCACAGGGGTATAGCCGTGGGCTTCGTGGGTGAGGGCTGGGCCGGCAATATCAAGGTGGAGCCAAGGCAGGGAGTCAGGGACAAAGTCCTTGAGGAACAAGCCGGCAATCAACATTCCGCCAGCCTTAACCGCAGGATTCGAGTTGATCATGTCGGCAGAGGATGAACTCAGCGCCTCCTTGAGCTCCTC
>DAIOGE010000078.1:0-4404 GCA_036745375.1 Candidatus Nanopelagicaceae bacterium | reverse complement strand
TTGTTTCCCGGTTCTGAGCGACTGATTGAGTTAGCTGATCGCGTTCTTCCACTTCAAGTTGAAGCTCTCTGTTGGTGCGGAGCTCGGGCTACTCATAACGCTCGTGTAGCGAATGGAGTTATGGTTACCGAGGGCGATCAAATCTTGCCTGGTGA
The DNA here is from genome assembly GCA_036745375.1 of Candidatus Nanopelagicaceae bacterium. Taxonomy (GTDB): domain Bacteria; phylum Actinomycetota; class Actinomycetes; order Nanopelagicales; family Nanopelagicaceae; genus PALSA-747. The sequence goes on along the minus strand of DAIOGE010000078.1, from coordinate 4,249 downwards.
TGTAGGAACACCGCAGACCATCGGATATGAAGTGCTCTGCCGCCGACATCATATGCAGAAAGTGAACTCAGCCCGCTCTCATTAAGTCTTTAGAAAGTCATCTGCCAGACAAATCTTGCGAATATCTTGAGAAGAACCTCTTTCGCGTAGACGTACCAAATTCAAGTACTTAAAATTTCGGCATGGCTATCGCCGAAGAGCTTCCCGCGCAGAGAGTTGATACCGACGCGCAATTTCGAGGCGATATTCAGGGTTTGCGCGGTATCGCAGTTGGCCTGGTTCTTCTCTTTCATGCCTATATTCCGGGCTTCGGGGGCGGATTTGTTGGAGTAGATATCTTCTTCGTTCTGAGCGGCTATCTGATCACGGGCAATCTACTGCGCGAGGTAAAGACCAATGGCCGGATTAACTTCAAGGAGTTTTATGCCCGCCGCATAAGGCGCCTATTGCCAGCCTCATCCGTCGTATTGCTAGCAACCTTAATCGCCGCGATTATCTGGTTCCCGCCGCTCTTAATGCCAGGTTTGGCAGTTGACCTCACCAGTGCGGGACTTTACGGCTCGAATATTGATTTTGCAGTGCGGGCAACTGATTACTTCGCCTCATCAGTAATTCCCTCTCCAGTTCTGCATTTCTGGTCACTCGGAGTTGAAGAACAGTTTTACCTCTTCTGGCCGCTGCTTATCTCCTTGGTTACCTTTAGAAGGAAGAACCCGGCGCTAAAAATATTCCTGTTATCCCTTGCGGTGTTGATCTCCTCGTTCACCTTTGCAAATTGGTTGCTTGATCGGAATCAACCGTGGGGTTTCTTCTCCTTCCCAACTCGGGCATGGGAGTTGATTCTCGGTGCCTTGCTGGCGAGTGCGGCACAAGGTATTGCGAAGTTACCGCGAGCGATTGCGGGGCTAGCTGGAGCAGGTGGCCTGCTCATGATTCTCTACTCTGGAATATCGCAGAGTAACCCACTTAAATTTCCTGGAACTGCCGCACTTATTCCTACGATCGGTGCGCTCCTCATCATCCTGGCCGGCACCTCTCGGATGCTCACTTTGCCCAGCAAAATTATCTCCACAAAGCCGCTGCAGTTATTAGGCAAGATCAGTTATTCGCTTTATTTGTGGCATTGGCCAGTGCTTGTGATTCCACAAGTGATTAGTGGAACGCATCTGCGGATTTTAGAGCGCATCGCTTTGGCACTGCTATCAATTCTCCTTGCTGCGATCACTGAGAAATATGTTGAGAGACCTTTTAGGCGAGGTTTTGTTATCTCTTTGAAACCCTTGCGCAATATTGCAATTGCAGGAGTCATTGCATCGCTTATCGCTGTCTTAGCCTTTGGAGCAGATTATGTTTCAACGAGCGAGCTACGCGGAAAAGGTTCAACTGAGAGCGCTGCCGATGAGCGAAACTTTATTGACTCACTAACTATTAAGCAGACTCCACTCAATGCCGCGCCAGTAAGACCCGCGACCGTAGATTTCCCAGTGCCGGCAAACCTCCAGCCCAGCTTGCTAAATGCCATCCAAGATCGTCCGATCACTTATGCCGATCACTGCCACACGCAAGAGAACCTCAAGCCATCCACAAAACCCTGTATTTATGGTGATACCACCTCCGATATAACTGTGGCGCTCTTTGGCGACAGTCATGCGCTCTCATGGTTTCCTGCACTCAATCAGGTGGCCAAGGAGAAGCATTGGAAACTGCTATCACTCACTATGTCAGCTTGCACTCCAGCTGACATACCTGCCTATAACCGCAGCACCGCCTCACTTATGAACAACTGCCCAATCTGGCGGCAGGCCTCCATTCAAAGAATTATTCATGCACATCCTTTCTTGATACTTGTTGCAGGGACATCGGGTTTTGCAACTGCGATCAATGGCGTGGAGATAAAAGGTGCACAGCGGACCGCGATCTACACCGCGGGGATGAATAGAACCATCGCCAAGTTACAGACAAGTGGCGCTCAAGTGGTGATGATGTCTGATACCCCAGCACAAGCTCAAGATCCATTGGTCTGCTTATCGGCCCATCCCAAGAGCACCTTGGCTTGCGCTACGCCTGCAGCCACTGCGATTTCCAGCGACTGGATCGCTGTTGAGCGCCAGATTGCCAAGAAGAATGGCATCTCGCTGATCGAACCCCAATTATGGGTTTGCCCCACTGATCCCTGTCCAGTAGTTATCGGAAATCTCTTAACGTATTTTGATACAGGTCATATGACCGCCACATTTTCGCAAGCGCTAGCCGGTCGCTTAAAGACGGCTCTCGATGCTGCGATTTCTGCTAATGCCTGAGGGAGGGTTGGTCTAACGTTGCTCCGTGAGTAATCGCAAACTCCATACCTCAGAAGTAGAACACAGGTATCTGGGCGAGAATCCGATTCGAACACTCTTCTATTTATTTGAAGAACAGAGATTACGAGTATTCTTTGCCTATATTTTTTTCTGCATAAAGCACTCACCAACCTGGGTGATTCCGCTATTAACTGCAAACACCATTGATGTAATTGCGTCTCATAAGAGTCTTCGAAGCTTATTCTGGAACATTTTGATACTAGTAGTTGTCACGGTTCAGAACTGGCCTATGAACTTGCTCTATGTGAAGTTTCAGAGCAAGGCTATTCGTGAGGTCGAGAACCGTTTGCGTTCGGCGCTTGTTGAACGCATGCAACAACTCACCATGGGTTTCTATTTGAAATCAAATGCGGGGGTATTGCAGACCAAGATTGTTCGTGATGTCGAAAATATCGAGCAGATGGTTCGCAATCTTTCTGACGGTGGATCTACTGCGATCAATGGTGTCGTAGGCGCGGTGCTGATTACGGCGATCAAAGTGCCTATTTTTCTCCCATTTTTTCTCATCCTTGCACCCCTCATAGCGCTATTTATTGCCAAATTGCGTTTCACATTGAGGGATCGCAATGAAGTATTCCGTGGCGAAATTGAAGTGATGTCCGCTCGCGTGAATGAAATGACGACTTTGATGCCCATAACAAGGGCACATGGTCTTGAGCAAAGCGCCTTGCAAACAATGTATGACTCTTTTAGTAATGTGAAGAGGGCGGGCCTAAAGCTTGACATATTCAATGCCAAATTCAATGCCTTGGCTTGGGTGACCTTTCAATTAGCAAATGTGCTCTGCTTAGCGACAGCGAGTTATTGTGCACTTGAAGGTAAATTTGGGGTCACGATAGGTGATGTCGTACTTCTTACTTCATTCTTCGGCCAACTCATTGGTTCAGTTATTTTGTTATCGAGTCTTATGCCGCAGATCGCTAAAGGATTTGCATCCATTCGTTCGCTGGGTGAAGTTCTTGAGTCGCCCGATGTAGAAGAGAATGAGGATAAGCCTGCTTTGCCACCTCTAGTGGGTGAAGTCAAATTTGATCAAGTGACATTTAAATACCCTGCAAGCAACCGGAATGCCATAAATGGATTCAATGTCAGTGCCAAACCGGGGGAGATGGTTGCTCTCGTTGGGCCATCAGGGTCAGGTAAGTCCACGCTCATCAACCTGATCATCGGCTTTCTTAGACCGCAATCGGGTGAGATTTCAATCGACGGAAATGATCTCTCCCGATTCGATCTTCGAACATTTAGAAAATACATCTCTGTCGTTCCGCAGGAGTCAGTGCTCTTTGAGGGAACAGTGCGTGACAACATCACATATGGACTGGGATCGGTTTCAGATCAGCGAGTGATTACCGCACTTCAAGCAGCTAATGCGTTGGAGTTCGTGAATGAATTGCCCGATGGTGTGAATACATTGGTGGGAGAGCGTGGAGCCAGGATCTCTGGTGGTCAAAAACAAAGGCTGGCGATTGCGCGAGCACTTATACGCGATCCGCGAATTTTGATTTTAGATGAAGCCACCTCTGCACTCGACTCACAATCAGAGAGCGCTATCCAAAGTGCCCTTGAAACATTGATGCATGATCGAACAACCTTTGTTGTAGCCCATCGTCTTTCCACTGTTCAAAAGGCTGATCAAATTTTGGTTCTCGATAGAGGCGAACTTGTCGAAACTGGACGCCATTCTGATCTCGTTCATGCGGGTGGGCTCTATCAGCGCCTTTATGAGGCTCAAGCCTTTGCTAATGATCTCGGCGAGAATTAACCCACACGCGCACCAGAAATATCTCGATTTTTCACCCCTACAAAATGGGGTAATCTACGCTCGCTGCTTCAAAGATAGCCCTGGCGGGTTGCCCGAGCGGCCAATGGGAGGGGACTGTAAATCCCCC
>DAIOGE010000077.1:0-4453 GCA_036745375.1 Candidatus Nanopelagicaceae bacterium | reverse complement strand
GTAATTGTTGCTGGAGGGGTCGGTGTAACAGTAGGAGTAGTTACGGGAGCAACCAATGGTGGCAACTCACTGTTTGTTTGGGTGATTGTTAGATCTTCACCCGCATGAAGTACAACATCTTGGCTGGCAACTCCTAAGATGTCGAACTTTTGGATGTAGTTAGGGAACGTTGTGCTGTCTTGCTCCCCTAGTACATAAGTTCCTGGCGCAAGAATATAAATTCTGCCTGTGCCGCCAACTCCGACTGCGGGACTTCCCACAACGTCAGTGCCGTGATGTCGCAAGGTGAGTGTGAAGTCTCCCGGCGTCGCAGTTCCACCATAAGTATTGTTAACGATCTTGATAACGTGAATAGTGCCGGTTGTGACAGTTGGGACAGTAGGTACCACGATCGGCACCACCGTCGTTGCAGCTGGCGCACACACGAAACTTTGGATGGCAAGCAATGGAACGCTACCGTTATACAACTGAATTAGGACTGCTCCAGTCTTTACTGGAGTGGTGGTAATCACGATTGCAGTGGGTGTTTGTGTCCAACTACCCATTGGAGCGATTACTCCATTTATGGTTAGATTCAAAACTTTTTCAGGAAAACTGCCATTAAGCGTGACGGTGGTTGGTCCACTAGTAACGCAATCAGCTGGTGTTACAGAATCTACACGCGAACTTTGTACTGGAGATGTGGTTACAACAACAGCGGCAGCAGCACATCCATTATTAACGATGGTATTGCTATCTAGAGTTATTGATCCAGTCCGTGCAATCAAGGATCCATTCACCGTGGCACCAGTGGTTGCAGTGATAGAAGCTAACGCGACGATATGCCCAACAAAAGTTGAGTTGGTTCCTAGTGTTGCCGATGAGGAAACTTGCCAAAACACATTACATGCTTGAGCTCCATTACTAAGAACTATTGTGCTCGCGCTGGCGGTTGTGAGTGAGTCAGGAGCGGTGAAAACAAAGACCGAATTTGGATCCCCATTGCCGTTCAGGGTCAGTGATCCAGATAGATGAGCAAGTGTGCCGATATTGTAAGCACCAGGTGTAAGAGTCTCGCTTGGAACGAGTACATGGTTAACCAAGGGTAACTCAGCTAGTGCATTTGCATATGCTGTCGCCGCACTTGCCAGTGCTCCTTGAGCTAACAAGTCATTGTCATGAAGTGCTCCAGCTGTGCCATTACCTACTCCGCCAAATCCCGTCGGCGTCGGTCCGCCAAATCCGCCATAAAGACTTCCGGCAGATCCAGTAACGGTCGTAGGGCCAGTATTAGTGATCGTGGGAACCAAACCACCAAAAGGTGCGGCAGTTAAAAGATTAACTTGACTAGCAGCTGATGCGATTGTTGGTGGAACAACTACATATATGATTGTCAATACAGATAGTATTGAAATACTTCTTTTGAAATTTTTGTTCATAGTGCGCCTCTTCCAAAGTCTTAAAGCAGAAGCAAGCCTTAGATAGGCTTTGGCTTCACTTTGACCTTATTGGAACTTCCTTTCAATTTGCTCACCAAGATCTAGACTTACGCTCACAGTTCACCAATAGGAGGGGATTACCCCCACACTGGAACTAGAGTTAAATGCAGTTGCGTTTAGCATATGGGTTTCTAACCCTGAGGTAGTACATGGAAACAAACCGCGAAACTGACGAAGTCCCTAATAATGTCTTACTAGCTGAAGATGATCCTAAAGATCGACTAGAAACTCGATTACATTTAGAACTTATGGGTTTTATTGTTTATGACACCCCGACTGGACGAGAAGCAAAAGAAATATTTGAACAACGTGCTTTTAGTTTGGTGCTAATTCATTTTTCGATTAATCCATTGCAAAGCCTTGAGCTCTGTCGTTGGTTACGCGCAAATTCCAATGTTCCAATCATTATGCTTACAAAACGTGGTGAATTAGTCGATGAACAAATGGTCATTGCAGCAGGCGCTGATGACTATGTATCTAAACCAATTGACAGCAAAATACTTAGTTCAAGAATAGTGCAGCAGATGCGCCGTGGAAAAGGCCAACGCCCTCCTCGAGCAAATATTTTGAGTTGGGGCTCCATGAAGATGGACTTGAGTAATCACGAATTTACAGTGTCCGACAAAGAATTGCATTTAACAAATACGGAGTTCCAGTTTCTGCAATTGCTGATGCAAAACCCGCAACGCATCTTTACGCGAAATCAAATCCGGGAGGCGATAGGCGTCATGAAGGGCGATGGCAGTGATCAGCTTGTCGACACCCACGCCAGCAGATTGCGAAAAAAGATTCGCGAAGTAGGTGGCCCTGAAGTAATCAATGTAATCAGAAGCGTTGGCTTCAGGCTTGTTGACTCTTCACATAGGGCGCCAGAAGAAACAACCGACGAGGACTAGCGACCCTTCTCCGGAATCTACCCTCCGGCTCGCAATGAGTGGAATACTGCTCGCGTGAAGAATTTTCTTTTGGTGATCGGTTCTTGCTTCATCGGCCTTTCAGCCCTTTTTCACGCCTATATCTTCTATCTCGAGAGCCTCGCCTGGACCAAGCCGAAAACATGGAAGGCTTTTGGGATCGCCAGCCAAGAGGCGGCAGAGACCATCCGACCAATGGCCCTCAATCAAGGTTTCTATAACCTCTTTCTTGCATTAGAGATTGGGGCAGGATTTGTAGCTCTTGCATTCAATGAGAAGATCGGTTTCGCACTGATCATCGCTGGAGCGGCAAGCATTCTCGGCGCTGGGCTCGTTCTCTTCTTCAGCGTTAAAACTTCCAGGCGAGCCGCGATCATTCAAGCTACGCCTCCACTTATCGGATTAGTTTTACTTCTTCTTGGAGCGCTTAGCTAAATATTAATTGAGTGCTATCTCTGTGGTTCCCAAAAATGTGGTTCTTCTTTCCACAATAGAGAGGAGAATGTACGTATCAAATTAACGCACGTTAATGAGAGAAGCAGAAAATGGAAAGTTACGTTCCCAACCGAAAAATCTTTGTAGTTCTATCTGGAACCCACACCAAGATCTGGAAAGATGATTTTGAACCTGGGGCCAAACCGGAAAATATTTCAGAGGAATTTGTCGGCCGCGAGTACAAAAAAGTTCTGAACCAGTTCTTTAGTGGTCGCAATCGATCGAAGCTCGATCCTCATTTCGCTGAAGAAGTTGCCAAAGAATTAGTGGGCTTTGAACGCATCTATTTGGCAGGTGGTGGGAAAGGTAAAGCCAGCGCCGTTCACAACTTAGCTTCCTATCTCAAGACACATCATCATCTTGTTGCGCAACATATTCGCGCCATTGCCGATATCGATGCAGAAAATATGTCAGATGGTGAACTGCTAGCCGAGGCACGAAAGATGGTAATCCACGATCTCTAGCGCAAGAGGTTGCTGTCCCTAACCCTTGATCGGTTGCAGGATATTGAAGTTGGGAGCAATTCGAATCTTGAAGCCAAGTTTTTCATATAGGCGAATTGCGTTTGTATTGCCAGCACCGGTGTGAAGAAAGGGTGTCTGCCCTGACTCTTGGATTCCTGCTGCAACAGCTAACACGAGCCGCGCGGCATAACCTTTTCCACGGTGTTCCGGTGCGGTACATACTGCGCTAATTTCAACCCAGCCGGGTGGATTGAGTCTGCCTCCAGCCATAGCCACCAACTCACCATCGACACGAACTCCGAGATATCCGCCCAGTTCAACTGTCCGTGGCAGGAATGGTCCAGGTTCAGTTCGCGCAATGAGATCAAGCATTTCCGGAGCGCTAGATATATCAAGTTTCACAAGTTCTGGATCATGAACTCCGACAACATTCTCACCAGACATTTGAACTCCGGGAAACGCTTCTACTATCTGCCAACCTTCAGGAACTGCAACGCTATCTGCGACAACGATTGCTACTCCATCGTCACCGATGAGCTCTCGTAGGTCAGCCCAGGCTTGAGGATTGGTCACGTCTTCTACAGCATTAAAGGGCGAGATATCGACTGGGTAGCGACGAGCCATCCCATTTACCTCTGCCAAGTGCGCGTGTGGTCCATTAAGCGCCTGCCATGCAGCTCGATCGAGAATATGTTCTCCAGAAGGAACTCGTGTTTCAATGTTGCTCATCATCACTTCCCGTTGAAAGATGTATAAAGGTGTTCTTTTAAAGTTTCCCGCGCGTCTACTAGGGCATAAATGTACGGCAATCCTACGAAGTTAATGTTCTGATGAAGGAGGTTCAAAGATGAACCAGTTCTTAAGAATCGCCCTATTAGCTTTCACCGCGCTCTCTTCATTCTTTATCAAGAATACCTATGTATCAAATCTGGAGTTGGAAGAACTTCGCCAAGCCCACGTAAGAAATCATTGGCATAAGCTCTAATATTCGAATTTCAGAACAATCCAGGTTCTATTTTCTGAGTAACTTCTCTACGACACTCGCTGGGAAGTTTTGATAGCTAACCGGACGTAGGAATCTTTCGATTGCATGCAATCCAAC
>DAIOGE010000076.1:0-4473 GCA_036745375.1 Candidatus Nanopelagicaceae bacterium | reverse complement strand
GCCTGGTGGTTGAGCGCCAAAAAGTAGTTCACGGAAGTTCTTAGGCTCCAAGCCCCGCCCTCGAAATTCCCTTGTGCTATCGTGCAATGGTGATTGAAGCTTCAACAACAAATTCGATATCTCCTCGTTACAAGTGGGTCGCTCTTACCAATACAACTCTTGGTATTTTTATGGCGACGATCAACTCTTCTATTATCTTGATCTCACTACCCGCGATTTTTCGCGGAGTAGGAATCAATCCGCTCTCCCCCGGCAATGTGGGGTATCTCCTCTGGTTGCTACAGGGCTACATGTTGGTTACAGCAGTACTCGTCATCAGCCTGGGTCGCATCGGAGATATCTTCGGGCGTGTACGCATCTACAACCTAGGTTTCTTGGTCTTTTCAATCGCCTCGATCTTGCTGGCGCTTGATCCATACCATGCAAGCAAAGGCGCCTTGTGGCTCGTTATTTGGCGCTTGGTGCAAGGCGTGGGCGGCGCAATGTTGTTTGCTAACTCCTCAGCCATCATCGCCGACGCATTCCCAGTTGAACAACGCGGTCTTGCTATTGGAATCAACCAGGTCGCTGCAATCGGTGGCTCCTTTATCGGGTTGATTGCGGGTGGATTGCTATCCATCGGTGATTGGCGCCTGGTCTTCTGGGTATCTGTGCCCTTCGGGTTCTTTGGAACGGTCTGGGGCTACATCAGTCTCAAGGACAACGGCAAGAGAGCTCACGCCACAATCGATTGGTGGGGCAACCTCACCTTTGCACTCGGCCTTACCTCTCTCTTGGTCGGCATGGTCTATGGAATTCAGCCGTACCACACATCATCGATGGGGTGGTTTGCACCGAAAGTGATTGTCTGTTTTGTGCTTGCCGTTATCTTCTTGATCGCCTTCTTCACGATCGAGGTAAAAGTTAAGCACCCAATGTTTAACCTGCATCTATTTAAGATCCGGGCCTTTGCGATGGGATCAGCTGCAGGCTTGTTAGCTGCTACTGCACGTGGTGGTCTGCAATTCATGTTGATCATCTGGTTGCAAGGAATCTGGCTTCCTATTCATGGCTATGCCTATGACGCGACACCGCTCTGGGCTGGTATCTACCTCTTGCCTCTCACTATGGGCTTCCTGCTGGCGGGTCCAGTAAGTGGCTGGATCTCCGATCGCCATGGCGCGCGCATACTTTCCACAGTAGGAATGTTGTTGTTCGGTGGAAGCTTTGTTGGTCTGCTGCTTGTACCAACCAATTTCCATTATCTCTGGTTTGCACTGCTCGTCTTGCTTAACGGCATTGGTGGTGGAATGTTCTCGGCTCCTAATGCGACTGCTGTGATGAACAGTGTTCCGGCGGAGAGTCGTGGAGCAGCTGCAGGTATCCAAGCTGCCTTCATGAATTCCGGAATGGTTCTCTCTATTGGAATCTTCTTCTCGCTCATGATCGTTGGACTTAGCCATGCGCTTCCAAGTTCTATGTACGCCGGGTTAACAGCAAATGGAGTATCTGCCGCGCAGGCACATCAGATTGCCAATTTGCCAGTGGTAGGAAGTCTCTTCGCATCATTCCTGGGATACAACCCACTTCAGAGTTTGCTGGGAAGTCAGGCCGCTACTCATGTGACGAATGCACAGTGGTCCACTCTCACAGGAAAGCATTTCTTTCCTAACTTAATCTCACAACCTTTCCATCACGGCCTTGTAATTGTCTTCTCAATGGCACTTGCAATGGCGTTGGTGGGTGCGGTCTTCAGCGCGTTGCGCGGCTCACGTTACCTCCACGACGTACATGGCAAGGCTTAAGAAGTAACTGTTCTATCCTTAAGGCATGTCCGAGTTAACGATCGATCTAGTTAAAGCACGCTGGAACGAGGTTCTAGATGCTGTACTCGACGTCGATCGTATTGCGTGGCTGGCATTCTTTGATGCGCGGATCGCATCTGTCGATTCAAATGTCATCACCATCAATTTCGCAGATCCGCAAAAATTTAGCGGCGATCACAATTTTTCGATGGCCAGGAATCCACGCCACCTAGCCTTGCTGCATGAAAAGATCGCGGAAGTCTTTGGGCAACCCCTTGAGGTACGCGAAGTATGAAGCGGCGCATCATTCTGCTTGCGTTGGCGCTTTCCATGGTCTCCAACCTAGCCTCCGCAACCACATCCTCACTCACCACAATTCCTACCCCCGACGCGCCCGTACCGCATACCGCTGCGCCATCAACTGCGCCTACGACAAGCACGCCGGTACTCACAACGACCAAGATCGATGCCCTGGGACCTGGAGCTCGTATCCATGGAATGGATATCAGCTATTACCAACACCCCGGCAATTCGACGATTGATTTCAAGAAGATGTATGCAGCTGGAATTCGCTTTGTGATCATTAAAGGCGGAGATACCGAAGATGCTTACGATGCTCAGGCCGTGAAATATATGATCCCTGATCGCAAGGCAGCGCAGGCAGCAAACCTCTACACCTCTTTTTATTACTACGCCTATCTTCCAAATGTAAGTGATCAGGCAACGATTATTAAAGATGCTAAGGCACAGGCCCAGAAGGTGATCTGGCGTATTGCCTCACTTGGAGGATATGGAACTCACGATCTGCCAGTTGCGCTCGATCTAGAAAATAACTGCACTTTGTTCACCGCAACGGGATGCAGTCACTATGCCTCACCTGCAAATGTGACGCTGTGGGCGACTACTTGGCTTGGTGCGGTTGCTGCAGCTACCAATCGCAAACCATTTGTTTATAGCTACCCACAATTTCTTGAAAATGCGATGGCCCGATCAGTAACGCTGCGCCAATATCCACTCTGGTTAGCGCATTACTCGGTTGATCCCTCGGTGACCACAAATCAACCCAACGCCAAGCAGGTTGGTTGTTATGCAGATTCTTGGACCAATCAAGATTGCACGGCGCAATGGCAGATCTGGCAATACACCTCATGCGGTATCGCCGGAAAATATGGAGTTCCTGGCACTCGCGTCGATCTCAATGTCTTCTATGGAAGCAACAATGATTTCCTCAATCTTGTGAAAGGTTTATGGCAACCCGACAACAGTCAGATGCTGCCATTTAACGAACCAACTGCGATGTCAATCAGCGCGCAATCCTCTGGAACCACTAAGGACCCTGTGCTCTTTTATGTCAGCGTTGTGAGGCCCAACGCAACTCCCGTTGTAACTGGATCTGTGTCGTATCAACCTGCCTCAACGCTTATGAGTGCTGGAGTGCAATCAATCATTAGAAATTCATCGGGTTCATGGCTTATCAAGATTACAAATTTGCCTGCCGGTAACTATGTCGGAACTATCAATTTCACCGATCCCACTGGCACGGAGGCCGCTGCCCAATACCCTGTTGTATTTACTGTGACTCCTGCACCTACGCCATCAGCCACCCCTACTCCAATTAATACAAAGCCAGCATCCCCAACTCCTGCACCAAGTCCTAAGCCAAAGCCGACTCCGGTCGATTCATGCGCGGGGCAAATTCGAAATTAGAGCCTTAATGTAGGCTTCGCTGCATGACGAGAATCTTGGTTACTGGCGGCGCTGGATACATCGGTTCGACCGCAACAGCAATATTGGCAGATCGCGGTTATGAGGTAGTCGTCTTGGATGACCTGTCCATGGGACACGCAGATGCCGTTGATCCTCGCGCCACCTTTATCGAAGGTTCCATCTTGGATGCAGACCTTCTGCGTAACGCTCTTGCTGGGTGTGAAGCGGTCATCCACTTTGCAGGTAAGTCGCTAGTAGGTGAGTCGGTAGAGAAGCCTGAGCTTTATCACCACGTCAATGTCGATGGCAGCCAAAACTTGCTAGAAGCGATGGCAATCCATGGAATCGACAAGATCGTCTTCTCATCCTCTGCAGCCACTTATGGGCAACCTATCGATAATCCGATCACCGAAGAATCTTTCGCCTCGCCAACAAATCCATACGGAGCATCCAAGTTAGCAATCGACAAGATGATTACCGCAGCAGGGATCAGTGCGATCTCACTTCGCTATTTCAACGTCGCTGGCGCCTACCAATCCAGCAATGGTTGGTTGGCAGAGCGTCACAACCCGGAAACTCATTTAATTCCGCTGGTTCTGCGTGCCACCGATGAGAATCCGCTCAAGATTTTCGGTACCGACTGGGATACCAAAGATGGCACCTGTATCCGCGACTATGTACACGTGATTGATCTGATCGAAGCACACATTCTCGCGCTTGGTGCGCTTAAGCCACATGTACACGAGATCGTTAACCTCGGTAGCGGTGGTGGTTACTCGGTGCGAGAAGTTATTTCGGTCGCCACAAAGGTATTGGGTCGCCACGTTCCAGCAGTTGAAAGTCCACGTCGCGCTGGAGATCCAGCAACGCTGGTTGCGTCGATTACTAAAGCAAAGTCTCTGCTCGGATGGGAACCCACCCGAGATTTAGAGACGATGATTAGTGATGCGGTTAAGTCGCAGGCTCAATAGAGCGGACTTCA
>DAIOGE010000075.1:1449-4552 GCA_036745375.1 Candidatus Nanopelagicaceae bacterium | reverse complement strand
GGTTGTGGCGCAGGGGTAGCGCGCTGCGTTCGGGACGCAGAGGCCGCGGGTTCAAATCCCGCCAACCCGACGTTTCGTCGAGGTCTAGATCCGCTTCTTAGCTAAATCTCCCAAATGCGTATCTTTAAAGCTTGAGTCGTATTTGAGTCCATATCCAAAGAAGCGATCGAAGCCCACGTGACCGAGCCAAATGATGCCTATTGCAATGGTCATGGGATGGTGTGTGATCCAAGCGAGATAGATCATGAGTGCCGGCAAGAAATAAGAGTGACCGGCGTTGTACAAGAGAGCTCCTAGTCGTGTGTTTAAGAGGTACCCGACCATAAAGATATCCGGCACAAAGAGCAGTGCTGGATAAATCCACCATTGCACATGCTCTCCAGCGAAAAGAAATATTGTGGCTGCAAATAAGACAGCCCCATCAAGACGTAACCAAATTTTGGGCTTTCCAGTAATAAACATTGCGACTCCTTGCTAACGGTGTTAGCCTGAAAGTACTATGGCTAACACCTCCGGCCCAACTCGAGAACGCATATTTTCGGAATCCTTGGCTCTCCTTGAGTCCAAGGGGCTTGCCGCCCTCAGCATGCGGAATCTGGCTGATCGACTCCATATAAAAGCTCCCAGCTTGTACAAACATGTAGAAGGGCGCGATGAAATAATCGCGGACCTCCAGGCTTATGGAATAAAGAAATTTGCCGAGGCCATGAGCGCCGCAAAGAAATCGAAGAGGGCCAAAGCACTTGCCTACCGAGCATGGGCGATACAAAACCCTCACCTCTACGAGGTCACCTTAAAGGTGCCGCTACTTCGAGACCGACTTCCAGAAGGGCTTGAAAGTGGTGTCACTGCAATGATCATTGAGTTAACGGGTAAGGATCATGAGCATGCGAGGGCGGTCTGGGGATTGATGCACGGACTGGTTGATCTAGAGATTGCTGGCAGGTTTCCGCCAGATGCCGATCTAGATAAGACCTGGAGCCGAGCTATTCAGATGCTTAACCAATAATCCGCGATGTATTTCTCACCTTCGTCGCAGAAGATTGTTACAACTTTTTCGGCTCCGAGCTCTTCCTTTAACTTCTTAGCGGCCAACATGTGAGCGCCAGAGGATGGGCCAACAAAGATTCCATGAGTGCGCGCTAAGCGACGAGTCTCCTCCACCGCATCGTTAGAGTGGATGTGAACGAAGCCATCAATCTCTTGGGAATGGCGTTCAATGATTCCAGGAATGAATCCATCAGAAATTCCTTCAATCAAGTGCTTGGCGACTTCGCTACATGCGATGGTGCATGACTCCGAAGGTTCTAGCGCGTAACTCTTAGCTGCGGGATTGACCTCTTTAAAAGCGCGACCGACGCCAATAAGCGTTCCGCCCGTGCCAACACCGGAGATTAAGAGATCTGGCTTCGCAGGTAGTTGGGTCAAAATCTCTTTACCGAGCCACTCGTAATTTTCTACAACATTCCATTCACTATCGAATTGTTGTGGGGCATAGAAACCTGGTTGCTCTGCGATTCGGCGAACTTCTTCCAGAGCGCGATTGACATGGAAATCTCCCAAAGTTCGAACCTCGGCACCAAAGGCTCGTGAGATCGCCGTGCGCTCTTGGCTTAAACCCTCTGGCATGACAACCAACATTTTGTAACCTTTAACGGCAGCCACCATCGACATGGCGTTGCCGGTATTGCCGCTGCTCGCCTCAACGATTGTGTCACCGGGATGTAGCAAACCTTCGCGCTCGGCTCTTTCAATCATGTACTTAGCAATACGAGCTTTAACGGAACCAGATGGATTGAGATACTCCATCTTTACGTAAATTCCCTCAATGTTGATTAATGGGGTATTTCCGATCGCGTCCAAAATTGTTTTCATGTCGTTCAGGTTATCCTCTTCGAGGCTCAAAATGAATCAACCAGTTGCCTTTGATGTCCGATTCGTCGGATAAATACCTTACGTGTGACGCTCTTCTAGTTGCTCAAACTTAGCCTTCAAAACCTTCTTGAGAAGCGATTTGGGGAAAGGTTTATCAACCGGGAAATGAATGGAGCCTTTGGTTTGCTCATAAGCGGCCAACTCGGTTTTCAATTTGGATGTTACAGATCCACTATAGGGAAAAATGCTGTTGTGCTTTTTATAACCGCTAAATCCGATTATAGGAACTCCATCAATAACAAAGGTTGGAATTCCATACTTCACAACTTGTTTAGCCGCTGGAAGTTCCGCGGCAATCTGTTCTCGCAGTTGCTGGAGAACCTTGCGCTGTTCGATCGGAAATGCCTTGAGGTGGGCGCTAATGAGAGCCTTACTCATCGGATCCATTTTTTGAATTCTGCAAACGCTCAGTTGCAGAATTCAATCTCCCGATTGCAGGTGTGTGACGACCCACTTTTCCAAAACCAAACATGGGCATATTTTTATACACGCTCTCTGATTTTCCCACATCAATAACGTAGGTCTCATGCCAGATTCCAACTGCTGGAGATTTGGCAGCTCTGTTAAAGGCTCGCCACGCAGGTAGGTGTTCGGAGTCTGCAGCTTTTGCATAGGCAATCAACTTTTCGGGGCTCTCCCAGTACTGGACCATTATTGAAGTTCTACCAAACCAGGACTCATAAGACTTAAAGCCTAGTTCGCGATGTATATGCAATTCGCGCAGCATTTTGGGCATGGCCAAAAAGACCGGGAGCCAACGATGAATTGCGAATGGATTATTCACCCGCATTCCGATGAGAAAGACGACATAACTCTCATCACTTCGAGCCGTCATACGCTCCGCAAAAACCTTCTTACCCATGTGAAACCATTATTTCTAAGCGTCTTGAGTGTAATCTTTACACTGTTCAGATTAAAGCGCATTTATTAAGGCAAGTCAAGAGTCACATAGTGATCACCATCTCCGTGGCCTGAGGATTTCATCAGAGAGCAAATGAAAACGATCAGAATCGAGTTTCCCCCAGTAAACTCCAACCATGACTGAATTAAGCACCATGGAGAGAATGCGCTCATACCGTAAAACTTTTGTAGCGATGTTGATCTCATCCAGCTTGAGCCTCTGGGCGGCTTTGGTTCTCTCGAACGATGCCATCAAGATTGCTGGCGA
>DAIOGE010000075.1:0-1349 GCA_036745375.1 Candidatus Nanopelagicaceae bacterium | reverse complement strand
CTCTGGCTACTATCTCAATCATTCTTCGTGATCAAGGCATTCTGCCCATGGTGCCTCTTAGTAACAGCCTCGACAATCACAGTCTTCTCAACCATGACCCGAATAAACATCATGGAAAATACCTGGGGGCTTTCAGAGCAGCGCCAAGCGAAGCTCGTTGACTTTCTCAACCGCGGTTGGGGTCGAGTCGCTTACACCTTTATCTACTGCTTTTTAGGAATCGCAATTGTCCTGAAATACGGCAAGTACTTCCTCTAACCCCTCAAGGCTCTAGGCGTTTTAACTCTTAAAGAAAGAGTGTGACCAGCGCCAGTAGAGCAAGAACTAGTGGAGGAACAAGAGGCTCTTTGCGCTTGCGGTGGGTATTGGCAGCCCCCAACATAAGAACGATCAAGCCGATTGCAGCCGGAACTCGTAACCACTTGGCCACGCCAACTGCAGGAGGCAGAATCAAACCTGCCGATCCAAGCACTTCTGCTAGTCCAATCAACTTAACTTGTGGCTCCGTAAAATCGCTTACCCAGCCGGCGTTCTTGTTCGCGAGCAATTTCTCTCGCGGCGTGACCAATTTGAACAACCCGGTTCCAAAGAAGCCGAAGGCAGTAATTCCAGCAACGATCCAATATCCAACGCTCATTATTAATTCCTCGCTTTAAAGTAGGGGTTAAAGATACTGCTTAGGTGCTCGTTTTTCTTGGCTTCTTCTTTTTGGGTAGTGGTAGTTCTTCTGCGGTTAATTTAACGAGTTCGGTTAGCCAATCATGGTCGTTCAGTTTTGCGCTTGAAATCTTGTAACAGGGTTTTGCGCCGGGATATGGAAAGCCCGTTGCAATCCTTCCAGCAATTTCCTTGCCAGCTTCAGTAGGTCTGATGAAGAAAGTGTTATCGCAAACGAGCCCAAACATTTTCCCTTTGAAGTACAACCCGAATTCTCCGAACATTGGCCGAGCATCAACTTGCAAAGGTTCAAGCTTGTGCAACACCTTCTGAACAAAAGCCTTATCTGAAGCCATCTCTGAACCCTATTCCTTGGCAAAGGTCCACTGGTCGAGTTGATCCAGATTAATTACATCCATATTGTGAAAAGCCAAGATGTCAGCAATCTGAGTGCGGTGCTCAGTCGCATGGTGAACCACTGAGGCAAGAACTGTTGTGGTCTTAAACTGAACTGCCTCCCCACGGCGCACAAAGCTCAAAAGTTTGTCAGGGAGATCAATCAAGGTAAGTAACTTTGCATCATTCGCGAGGGAATCTTCAGCTAATTGCCTCATCCCTTCGGGGGTGTGCGGATAATCAACCTCAGGTGGCAATTCCACACTTTGCGCTCTTGCAATAAATCTCCCCTGACC
>DAIOGE010000074.1:0-4564 GCA_036745375.1 Candidatus Nanopelagicaceae bacterium | reverse complement strand
ACGTTATCGAATGAAACGTAGTAGTTAGCTGAACCACCGAGGGTTAGACGATCGTAATCGATTGTTGCAACGCCCTGCTTCTTAGCAGTTGCTTCTACAGCAGCTGCTGATGGTGAATCGAGGTTAACGAGAACGAGAACCTTTACACCCTCTGTGAGCATTGCTTGAGCAATTGTTGCGAACTTTGTCTTGTCGCCAAGAGCGTTCTGAATGTCATAAGTAACACCAGCAGCCTTGAATGCAGCTGCGAGTAGTGGACGGTCATCTGTCTCCCAACGAGGAGATGATGCAGAGTCAGGAAGGATGACTCCAACCTGTGGACCTGCTGCGTGAACAGTTGTTGTTGCAACAAAACCAGTAAGAACTAGTGATGCTGCTGCAACTGCTGCCGCGAAACGACGATTTGTCATCTGTTGGTATACCTTTCAGAGGTTTTGAGTACGTGGCCAAACCTGCTTTGGCCATGGGTAGTACTCGGTAGTAGGAAAGTAGTCGTAAAAGATGAAATTTCCGATAGCAAAGAAGCGACATTTCGGACATTTGTCATAACAGTTTGATAACGCAAAAATCCTATTTTCTTTATTTTTCGGGAAAGAGTTCTGCGATTTAAGGCTCGTTCGCTCCGACCGATACCCTTGCGCCACGCATAACTTGTGCAACCCAGAGCTTGCACAACCCAGATCTTGCGCAACTTAATGAAGGTAGAGATGAATAGCAACGGAGTAACTTCTTCAAGCCCAGTGAGCGATCAACTCGGGGCGGCGATAGTGCGTGCCTTGGAACTTGCGCTCGCCGCGGAGGAGCTGCCGAGTGGGCTCGTGCTACCCAGCGAGGTAACTCTGGAGCGGCCGAAGAATCGCGACCACGGGGACTATGCGACCTCTATTGCCCTCGCCCTAGCAAAGCCCGCCGGACTCAATCCGCGGAAAATTGCAGAGTTGCTGCGCACGTATTTATTAGCAGACATACTTATTAAGGATTCAATCTCGGCTATTGAAATTGCAGGTCCAGGATTTCTCAACATCACCCTGGCAAACTCGAGTCAGGGTTCCATTATCGCCTCGATCCTGAGCGAGGGGGAGAGATATGGGCATGGCTCTGCCTTGGCTGGAAAGAAGATCAATTTAGAGTTTATTAGCGCTAACCCAACGGGCCCATTGCATCTGGGTCACACGCGTTGGGCCGCTGTCGGAGATGCCCTAGGTCGCGTCTTGAGCGCTGCTGGTGCCGAGGTAACGCGTGAGTTTTACATCAATGACCGCGGAAATCAGATGGAATTATTTGGTGCCTCACTTAGAGCTGCTGCGCTAGGGCTACCAGTTCCCGAGGATGGTTATCACGGCGGCTACATCACTGATCTTGCCAATGCGATTAAAGATCGCTCCCCAGAATATTTATCGCTCCCCGAAGCCGAGAGCTTAGATGCATTCCGAGATGCTGGATATGCACTGCAACTACTAGATCAACAGCGCGTACTTGAAAATTTTAGAACGCACTTTGATATCTGGTTCTCGGAGAAATCGCTGTATGAAAATGATTTCTTCAAGCACTGTCTCGAGCGTCTGAGAGAACAGGGGCATGTCTTTGAGGATGGTGGCGCTACCTGGTTGCGAACAACTGACTTCGGAGATGATAAAGATCGCGTGATGATCAAATCTGACGGCGCATTCGCATACTTCGCCTCTGATTCGGCGTATTACATAAGCAAGCGCGAACGTGGTTTTGAAATATGTATTTACATGCTCGGTGCTGATCACCACGGTTACGTCAATCGACTTAAAGCCATCGCTGCCTGTGCTGGAGATGACCCTAATTACAACATCGATGTCCTCATCGGCCAGTTGGTAAAGATCATGGAAAATGGCGAGGAACTCAAACTGAGCAAGCGCGCCGGAACCATCATCACCTTAGAGGAGTTGGTGGAGAAGGTCGGCGTGGATGCCGCGCGCTACACCTTGATTCGCTATCCAGTTGATACACCGATGGTGATGGATGTCGATGTTATACGAAGCCGCACCAATGAGAATCCGGTCTATTACGTGCAATATGCCCATGCTAGAATTTGCGCGGTCCTTCGCAATGCATCCGATCTCGGCATCAGCTATGGCGCTGACCAGATCCATCCAGAGCTCCTGGTCAATGAGCGCGAACGTGAGCTTATTGGCGCGCTCGCTGAATTCCCTCGCGTCGTTGCAGGTGCTGCTGAGTTGCGCGAACCGCATCGCATCGCCAGATATGCAGAGGAGTTGGCCGGTATCTACCATCGCTTCTACGCAGATTGCCGAGTATTGCCAATGGGAGATGAACCCGCAAGAGAGTTGCATAGCGCTCGTGCGACACTGTGTAGCGCCACTGCGAGAGTCATCGCCAATTCGTTAGCCTTGCTGGGTGTTACTGCGCCAGAAAAGATGTAGTCATGAGCGCATTTGACCCTGCCGTTTTCTCGCGAAACTCGCGCTTTGACGTTGATCACCTCACGATTGCATCGGTTGCAGCCAGCGCTTTGGTCGCTGAATTCGGGAGTCCCCTTTTTGTCATAGATGAAGAAGATTTTCGATCACGCGCTTCACATTGGAAGAGTGCTTTGGACGAGGCATTCGGAGAGAGTGCGGGGACGGTCTATTACGCCGCCAAATCATTTATCTCCAAAGAGGTGGCTAGGTGGGTCGACCAGGTTGGGATCGGTCTTGATGTCTGCACAGGTGGCGAACTTGCGGTGGCCCAAGCAATTGGTTTTCCGGCTGGCAGAGTTGAACTCCATGGCAATAACAAATCGGAAGATGAAATTCGAGAAGCAATCTCCTATGGAGTTCACACCATAGTTATTGATTCATTCTTTGAAATTGAGCGAGTTGCTCGAATCGCAAGTGAGTTAGGCGTAGTTCAAAGAGTTTACATTCGAGTTACTCCCGGAGTTGAAGCACATACCCACGAATTTATTTCTACCGCTCATGAAGATGTGAAATTTGGATTCTCACTTGCAAGTGGCGCAGCATGGGATGCGATCAGCGCGATACGGGCCGAGAACTCTTTACGACTTATGGGGCTGCATTCACATATTGGTTCGCAAATATTTGAGAGCGAAGGCTTTGCAGCCGCTGCCGCTAAATTAATTACTTTGCTCGCCCGATATAAAGAAACATATGGCCAAGAACTTTCTGAGTTAGATCTAGGTGGAGGATACGGAATCGCCTATCTTCCGGGTGAAGAGACCCTAGATCCTTCTCGCATTCTTAATGAACTTGCAGATATTGTGAAGCGCGAGTGCGCCTCGGCTCAGATTTCGGTACCGATTATTTCTATCGAACCTGGTCGAGCCATAGTTGGCCCAACAACGACCACCCTCTACACAGTGGGGACCACTAAAGATGTGGAACTTGATGGTGGTCTTTCTCGTAGATATATCGCCGTCGATGGGGGTATGAGCGACAACATTCGCCCCGCCTTATATGGCGCCGAATACATTGCGATCGTGGCGAATCGGCTACCTCTTGGTCCGAACCGCAACAGTCGGGTCGTAGGCAGGCACTGCGAGAGCGGTGACATCATTATTAGAGATATTGAGCTCTCAGCCGATATTCAACCCGGAGATATCTTGGCTGTACCTGCAACTGGTGCTTATGGCTACAGCATGGCCTCCAACTACAACCATGTGCCCCGCCCTGCGGTGGTGGCAGTGAGCCAGGGCAATGCGCGGGTAATCGTGAGGCGCGAGAGCATTACCGATTTATTGGCGTTGGAGAACTAGTTTTTTTGAGATACTTAGCCCTCATCAGATGGATAAACCCGTTATCCAAATAAATCAAGCGCGCTACTAAGAGCCACTAAGAGGATGTGAACCCATGAGCGACGATCGCGTATTACGCGTCGGCCTGCTCGGCGCTGGAATCGTCGGTGCTGAAGTTGCCCGCCTGATGGTGGCTAACCAAGTTGACCTGGCGGCACGTGCTGGAGTTGGGCTAGTGATCACGAAGATTGCTGTCCGAGACCTCAATACTCCACGGCCGGGGATCGATCCCGCCCTTCTCACCACGGACTCTGAGTCGATCGTCACCGATCCCGAGATTGATCTCGTTATTGAAGTAATGGGTGGTATTGAACCTGCCCGCACCCTGATCTTGACCGCGATGACCAATGGCAAGGCGGTAGTTACTGCGAACAAGGCACTGCTTGCAAAACACGGAGCAGAGCTTTTCCATGCCTCAGATTTAGCCGATGTGGATTTCTACTATGAAGCCGCAGTCGCAGGCGCAATCCCTATTCTTCGTCCGCTCGCCGAAAGCTTGGTGGGCGATCACGTCGAGCGCGTGATGGGAATTATCAACGGAACAACCAACTACATTCTTACCAAGATGCATGAGACCGGTGCATCTTTTGAGGGTGCACTTCTTGAGGCTCAATCTTTAGGTTATGCCGAGGCAGATCCGACTGCAGATGTCGATGGATTTGATGCAGCAGCAAAGGCTGCGATCTTGGCTGGACTCGCATTTCACACTCAAGTTACCGATGAAGATGTTTATCGCGAAGGAATTCGTGCGATCACCGCTGATGATGTAAGCGTCGC
>DAIOGE010000073.1:0-4564 GCA_036745375.1 Candidatus Nanopelagicaceae bacterium | reverse complement strand
TTCTTCTTTACGCTGGTCGCAACAGACACAGGAGACCCCTTTAGTTCGATTGACGGGGCAATCTTATGGAAGGGCTAGAACCCCTGCAATTTCAACGAATCTAATTAAATTATTAGTGCGCCCGCCGGGTTAGATTGTTTGTCAACCATCCAAAATTCTCTTGCGAAGCGGAAATCACCTTATTTTCAAGAGAGCCAATGGATGCGATTTCAACGACAACCACATCGCCTGGAGATAGATTGAAGTCCATATTGGGGGCTAGTCCTGTCCCAGTACTCAAAATAGCGCCCTGCGGAAAGCTCATATTCATGAAGAGGTAGTCGACTAGTTCCTCAAATTTTCTCTGCATTTCGTGGGTGCTCGTAGTTCCACCCCAAATGATTTCTCCAGCGCGCTCTACCTTGACCGAAATATCAAGCGCATATATATCTTCGATCTCCCAGATCGGAACAATGCCAGGACCAACTGCGGCTGAACCTAAATAGACCTTTGCTTGCGGAAGATAAAGTGGATTTTCCCCCTCGATATTTCGTGACGAGACATCATCACAAATGGTGACACCTACTATTTCACCCGCCGCATTCGTCACCAAGGCAAGTTCAGGCTCTGGAGCATTGATCGTGGAATCTGCTCGCACTCCTATGGGCTCACCGTGACCAACTACCCGCCAGGCAACGCTCTTAAAGAACAACTCGGGACGTGCCGCATCATAAACACGCGAGTAAACATCGGAGTGATCGCTCTCCTCTTCACGTGCTGCGCGAGACCTCTTATATGTAACGCCTGCCGCCCACACCTCTGTCAGTTGATCAACCGGTGGAAGCAGATAATGGATTTCGCTAGTAACTCCGCCAGCTAATGCGGATTCCACTGCAGAACGTAACTCGCTCAACGAAAGCGCGAGAAGGCTTGCCATGGATTCGGTAGGAACGAGAGAGGCTATGTTCGAATCCGCGCTTCGAATTCCGACCTTAACTTCATTATTAGTATCAAGAAATCGAATCAACTGGTTAGACATGCTCTAGCCCCCTGGTTCTCGCTTATCCAGAAATTGAGTAGTGAAAAAAGGGTATCGCCTCAAGTATGGGTGGGCCCCGTCGGGCTCGAACCGACGACCCACGGATTAAAAGTCCGTTGCTCTACCGACTGAGCTAGGGGCCCGGGACCAATCAAAAAAGGTCTGACAAAAGTCGTGACAAAACTCAAGACAAAGGTCGAACCGGATTGGAACGGTAGTGAATTGTAGCGAGCATTTTCACGCCCAAAAGCCACGCTGGAAGAGGCAAAGAGCGAAATCTTGGAATCCGGTCGAAACTAAACCCCAATTCAAACGCTTGTAGGTGACTCCTTTAGCGCCCTTATTGCGAGTTCCGCATGTATTTCTACACCGACACACAACACGCGATCGTCGAAGGTAGCCAGTGCACTGTGGTTAGTAGGAGCCGTGAGGAATTCATCACTCGTGCAGGCCCCCATAAACATGTAACTTCCTGGAACTTCAAGCAATACTCTGGAGAAGTCCTCCGCTCCAGGTGTGGGGTGCTCCATCGGTACATAAAAATCTGAGCCAAATAAATCTACGACAGTCTCTCTCACAAACTGTGCGTGGTCGGGGTTATTAATCGTCACCGGGTACTGCCCTGAGATAACTGCATCTACTTCGAGGCCGAATCCTTCGCCAATTTTTTCGCAGAGCAACTTTGCTTCCCGAAGAATCTTCTCTCGAGCTTCAAGTGAGAATGCCCTAATAGTTACTCCGAATTTTGCCTCACTCGGAATAATGTTTTCTGCAGTACCCGCGTGAAAGTATCCAACGGTCACTACAACGGGATCGAAAATGTCGAACTTTCGCGTTACAAGTATTTGTAAATCCCCCACCATCTGAGCGGCTACTGCAATTGGATCCTTTGCAGCATGTGGTCCCGAACCATGACCACCTGCACCGCGCACCGTTACATAGAGCGCATCGGCAGAAGCCATCATTGTTCCTGGCCTCGTTGCAATGACATTTCGCGGCACACTTCCAGTTGTTACGTGCATTCCATATGCTGCAGAAACTCTAACTCCTGCGGCATCCAAAACGCCTTCGGCGATCATATGAGCGGCGCCATCGTCACCCTCTTCACCTGGCTGAAACATAAAAACAACATCACCTTGCAATTGATCGCGGTGTGCTGAAAGCAATTTTGCCGCACCGACGAGCATCGTCGTATGTAAATCATGTCCGCAGGCATGCATCGCACCATCGATCGTGCTCGCGTAATCCAGACCTGTCTCCTCTTTAACAGGTAGCGCATCCATATCGCCGCGAAGGAGCACAGCCTTTCCACGCTTTTCTCCGCGCAGAACCGCAGTCACAGATGAGGATGTCTTACCTAAAGTGATCTCTAGGTCGAGTCCATCCAACGCCTCAAGAACCATTGCTTGGGTCTCCGGTAAATGCAGCCCTATCTCGGGACGTTGATGCAGTCGATGCCGTAATTCAACTAACTCTGGCTGAAGTGCAACTGCATCGGTATGAATTACTGACTCGTTATCCATTTAACTCCCCGTGAATCTCAGCGAGATATCAATAGTGTGAGAGTACTTATGGAAGGGGGCGATGGATAGGGGATAAGTTTGTTGATTTATTAAGGAGAGAAGTCGATTAGACAAGACCTTTAATCGTTTAGTTACTCTACGAAAGCAGAACGTTGCAATCGATCACGAATTGCTGCAGCTAGCCCATCTCCACCTGGTTGCAGAACAACTACAACCTCTAGCCCAAGTTGATCAGCCTTGCGAAGCGCTAGATAAAGCTCGCGGGCATATTGCTCAATGGAACTTGGAGCAGAGAGACGTATGACCCCATTGGGTGTTGGAATCTGATCGGGTGCAATAAGCCCATCACCCGCCTCGGCAACCACATCGAGAAGCACCTTCGCTTTAGGTGAGTAATGAGAGTTGAGCGAGCCCGAAACTCTTATAGAAGATGGATTGGACTCAAGTGCGACTAATCCAGTGGACTCTTCGACCATTAGAGGAGTAATTGCACCTAATCTCAAAATCATTGGCGCAGGTCCGGTGCAATCAACGATTGTCGATTCCAATCCGATCAACGACTGCCCACCATCTAAAATTAAATCACCCTCAAGAAGGTGTGATGAAAGTTCCTCGGCGACCGCATCAGCATTAGTGGGTGATACCGCGCCAAATCGATTGGCACTTGGGGCTGCTATTCCCTTCCCACCCACGGCAATGAACTCGTTGAGTAGTGCAAGCGCGATGGGGTGTGCTGGGACTCGCAATCCCACAGTGTCCTGCCCGCCAGTGATGAAATCTTGTGCAAGTTCAGATCGCTTAAGAACCAGAGTTAAAGGTCCGGGCCAGAAATCTCGTGCGAGCGCAATTGCATACTCGGGGATATCGCGACTCCACTCGCCCAATCCATCCATGGATGCGATGTGAACAATTAGTGGGTGATCGGCTGGTCGACCCTTCGCCTGGTATACCCGCGCAATGGCCTCACTACTAGTTGCATCCGCACCGAGTCCATAAACGGTCTCAGTAGGAAAGGCAACTAAATGTCTATTTTTTAAGGCTAAAGCCGCATCCCTTATCGACTCTGTACTGCATACCGATAAGAGACTCATGACAGCATTCTCTCACTATTTGTGGATACAAAACTCAGATAGGCATGGGAAGATTGATCATGAAAATATTTCGCGGAATCTTCTTTGCAATTCTTACCTTCTCGGTATTAGCTATTGCAATTCACCAAAATCCCTCAACAACACAGCGTTATGTAACAGTAATTGGTACCGGAACTACGACAGTTGTTCCTGACACAGTTCGCTTAGATGCCAGCATCACCAGCAAAGAAAACAGCAGCTCTGCCGCTCTATCAAGCGCAAGCAAATCAGCGCAGACCTTCCGTCAAACCCTTATCTCATCTGGCGTACTTGCAAAATACATTCAAACTCAATCATTGAATGTATCCCCTAACTATGTGTACTCGCCTAATGGAACCTCAAAGATCTCTGGTTACCAAGCAACTCAATCCTTCACTGTAATTATCCGCAACGCTGCAAACGCTGGAGCTATCGTCTCGGCTGCGCAAAATGCGGTAGGTAATGCCCTCCAAGTGAATGACACCTCTTCCTACGTTTTTGATGAGAGCGCTGCAGAAGCAACCGCTCGCGTCCAAGCAATTGCCACCGCTAAGGCCAAGGCGGCAAGTTATGCATCGCTGGCAGGCGCTAAGTTAGGAAAGATTTTGACGATCGATGAGAGCGTTCAGAACTCCAACCCGGTTCCTCTCGTTATGGCAATGGCAAAGACTGATGCCGCAGCTACGACTCCGGCTCAGATCGACCTCGGACAACAGTCGGTAACAGTCTCTGTCACTACCGAATGGGCCATTAAGTAAATCTCGCTCACCTGATTAAGCCTCGGAAATCATCGATTTCCGAGGCTTTTTAACTGGTTTTGATTGGGCTCAACTCTCCGATACCCTTAGCCTTCGCTTCTAGTCCCCATCGTCTAGAGGCCTAGGACATCGCCCTTTCACGGCGGTAACACGGGT
>DAIOGE010000072.1:0-4569 GCA_036745375.1 Candidatus Nanopelagicaceae bacterium | reverse complement strand
GGACCCAAAAGAGCCTTCACTCGCTCTACATGAGGCGAATGAAGGCTCGTAATAGGTGCGTGGGTCAATTGCTAACTAAGCGTTGACAACGTGCTGGCGTGCAACTTCAACCAGAGCGGCGAATGCTGCTGGGTCATTTGTTGCAAGCTCAGAGAGAACACGACGATCAACTTCAACTCCGGCTGCCTTAAGGCCCTGGATGAAGCGGTTGTAGGTCAAGCCGTGTGCGCGAGATCCTGCGTTAATGCGTTGGATCCAGAGTTGTCGGAAATCGCCCTTCTTATCCTTACGGTGATCGAAGGCGTAGACCATACTGTGAGTAAGTTGTTCCTTAGCCTTTGTGAAAAGGCGTGAACGTTGTCCGCGATAACCGGCGGTGCGCTCGAGGGTAGTACGACGCTTCTTAGCAGCGTGGACTCCGCGTTTTACTCTTGCCATTTATATGCTCCTTACTTCAAACCGAGCATGCGCTTGGCTGTCATGGTTACGGTCTTCTTACCAGTTGCATCGTTGCTCAAACGGCGAGTAACGCGCGAAGATTTGTGTTCGAGAAGGTGGCGCTTGCCTGCACGCTCGTGCATTACCTTGCCGGTGCCAGTAAGACGGAATGTCTTCTTAGCCCCACTGTGGGTTTTCATCTTTGGCACTTCATACCTCCTGGGTACTTGTCGGAACTTAAAAAATCTCTTTACTAATCTCGGTAAGTATTTATTACTGAGCTACTTCTTGTGGTGCTGGTGTCGCAGCTGGAGCTGCAACCGGGGCGGCTTTGGCGGCTGGCTTCTTTGCGGCCTGGCTCTTTTTGAGAACTGGACCCAAAACCATCGTCATGCTCTTGCCCTCTTTCTTCGGTGCAAATTCAACGAATCCGAACTCTGCGATCTCTTCCGATAGTTTCATCAACAATCGGTAGCCGATCTCTGGACGAGTCTGTTCTCTTCCTTTGAACTGAACCGTTACCTTCACCTTGTCTCCGCCTTTGAGGAAGCGCTCGATGTGAGCCTTCTTGGTCTCATAGTCATGAGGTTCAATCTTCAATCCAAAACGAATCTCTTTAACCACAATGTGGGTCTGGTTCTGTCTGGCCTCACGGGCCTTTTGTGCGATCTCGTACTTGTACTTTCCGAAATCCATGATTTTGCAGACGGGCGGCTTGGCATCTGGCGAGATCTCTACGAGATCAAGTCCTACTTCTTCTGCCATTTCAAGGGCAGTTGCGGTAGGTACGATTCCAACCTGCTCACCGGAAAAACCAATTAGACGAACTTCCGAGGCTCGGATTCGATCATTGATTCTTTGTTCGGCGCTGATAACTCTTCCTCTCTAGAAATTTACTGATGCAAGAGAGTTAAGTCGCGCAAAAATAGACCCACCTAAAAAGGTGAGCATCTTCTTGACCAATCAGCCGAAGCCGATGAGGTGGGAGCGACAGACTCCACTTGATGGACCAAGGATACCCTGGGCGAGGCTGAAGGGTGAAATCGGTGGATTTAGCCGCCTATGGCGTGCAGCCCACCATCTACGTGAATTATCTCCCCCGTCGTCATCGGGAACCAGTCAGAGAGGAGCGCCACCGCACCTCTAGCAGCGGGCTCTGGATCGCCAAAATCCCAGGCGAGTGGAGAGCGACCATTCCACACCTTCTCAAACTCCTCGAAGCCAGGGATCGATTTGGCCGCAATAGTTGTGATCGGACCCGCCGCGATGAGGTTGACCCGAATTTTCTCGCTTCCCAAGTCGCGCGCTAGATAGCGGTTGGCTGACTCGAGCCCTGCCTTGGCGACTCCCATCCAGTCATATTTCGGCCAAGCGACAGTGGCATCAAAGGTGAGACCTACGATGCTCGCACCTGACTCTGGATAGAGGTCGCGAACTGCGATAGCGAGTGACTTATAGGAGAAGGTAGAAGTGTGCAACGCGATCGCTACATCTTCCCACTCAGTATTTAAGAAGTTTCCACCGAGAGCTGCCTGTGGGGCGAAACCGATCGAGTGAACCACGCCATCAAGATGTGGCACATGCTTCTTCACCTCTGAAGAGAGAGCGGCAAGCTGCTCTGAGTTGGTTACATCAAGTTCTATAACTGGTGCTGGACGAGGAAGGCGGTTTGCAATACGGGTCGTAAGGCTAAGACCCCGCCCAAAACCAGTGAGCACAACGTTGGCGCCCTCTTCTTGAGCCAACTTGGCGATATGGAAGGCGATAGAACCATCGGTGATGACTCCCGTTACCAAGATGTTCTTGCCGGTTAAAAGCGCCATTAGTGACCCATACCCATTCCTCCGTCGACCGGAATAACTGCTCCTGTGATGTAACTCGCCTCTGGAGAGGCAATGAATTTAACGACTTCAGCGATTTCTTCTGGAGAGCAGAATCTGCCCAGTGGAATTGCCGCAACATATTTTTCGCGCAACGTCTCGCTGAGAGTGGCGGTCATATCAGTCTCAACAAATCCCGGTGCAATGACATTGAAGGTAACCCCTCGCGAACCATATTCGCGGGCGAGTGAGCGAGCCATACCTATCAACCCACTTTTGGTTGCGGCGTAGTTAGCTTGTCCGGCCGAGCCCATGAGCGCTACTACCGAGCCAATTAAAATAATTCTTCCGCTGCGCTTTTTTACCATCGGAGAGATCGCTTTTTGCACCGTTCTGAATGTTCCGGTGAGGTTGGTCTCAACGACAGATATAAAGTCTTCTTCGCTCATGCGCATCGTCAACGCGTCGCGGGTTACCCCAGCGTTGGCAACAAGCACATCCACGGTCCCATATGTGGCCTCGATCTCGGCGAAGGCTGCGTTCACACTATCTTGGCTTGTAACATCCATCTGGACGCCAACTAATCCGTCGGGGGCACCACCACTGCGATAGGAGACAATGACAAGGTCGCCAAGTTTGGCGAAGGAGCGGGCGATGGCTAGCCCAATGCCTCTATTGCCCCCCGTGACAAAAACGATGCGCGGGCTCACAGGGGATGAAGTCATGGGAGCAGATTAGCCACTACTCG
This sequence comes from Candidatus Nanopelagicaceae bacterium, assembly GCA_036745375.1. Classification (GTDB taxonomy): domain Bacteria; phylum Actinomycetota; class Actinomycetes; order Nanopelagicales; family Nanopelagicaceae; genus PALSA-747. The sequence goes on along the minus strand of DAIOGE010000072.1, from coordinate 1,563 downwards.
CGCGTAGTTAAAAGAGGCGCGAACTAATCGTCAGCCGTAGGCTTCCCTCGTGACCCCCAGAAAAGATGCCACAGCTAAGAAAACAGATGTTGTTGTTATAACTAACGCTCAATCTGGGCTCTCTGATGAACAGCGTGGTAGGCAACGTCGCTACTTCTACTCAATGATGCTCCGTACCGCCTGCTTTATCTCAACAATTTTCCTGCCAAATCCATACCGTTGGTTCGCTATGGCAGGGGCGGTCTTTTTGCCTTACATTGCCGTCGTCATTGCAAATGCGGGCCGCGAAACAATTACCGGTAAAAACGCCATTATGCGTGACCAGCGGCTTCAGATAACCGATAACTAGGTCGAGGAGTTCAAAACCTGTCGCTGATAGAGATCAAAATAAAGGCCCCGCAGACCAACTAAGTATTCGTGTGTACCTCGTTCAACAATTAATCCACCATCCAAGACTAAAATCTGATCTGCTTTTTGAATTGTAGATAATCGATGGGCGATCACAATACTTGTTCTGCCTTCCAGCGCGACTTCAAGAGCAGATTGCACTAATGCTTCATTCTCTGAATCCAGGTGAGCCGTTGCCTCATCCAAGATTACGATGCTCGGAGATTTGAGCAGAAGCCGAGCAATCGCGAGTCTCTGCTTCTCACCACCGCTTAATCTATGACCCCGCTCTCCCACTATCGTGTCTAACCCATTAGGAAGCGTCTCTATAAAGTTCCAAATTTGTGCTGCTTCACAAGCGGATTGAATATCCGCGAGAGTCGCATCGTTCTTGGCGTAGAGCAGATTTGCCTCAATTGTGTCATGGAACATATGGGAATCCTGAGTGACGACTCCTATCTCATTGCGCAATGAGGCAAGAGAGATATCGCGAATATCTTGGCCTGCAATTTTTATGCTACCTCGAGTGACATCGTAAAGGCGAGGCACTAGACCCGAAATGGTGCTCTTACCTGCACCAGAGGGACCCACGATCGCGGTGAAGGATCCGGGTTCGCAGAAGAAAGAAATATCTTGAAGCACAACCCCGGAATCAACCATCTCTTTCTTGGCGGCTAATTCGAGTGAAGCTAAAGAGATCTCACTAGCTTTGGGATATGAGAATTGGACGTGATCAAATTCAATTGACGGGCGGCGTGTACTGATAGATCCTGCTAACTCTTTATCTTGAACCATCGGCTGTAAATCAAGGACCTCAAAGACTCGTTCAAAAGATACCAGCGCGGTCATCACATCTACTCGAACGTTGGATAGCGATGTTAATGGTCCATAAAGGCGCGCCAATAAAGTTGTAATTGCCAGCAAGGACCCGACTGTTATTGCCCCTGATATGGCGAGGTGACCACCAATTCCATATGCAAGTGCCGTAGCTAAAGCTGCGATGGTGGTGATCGTCATGAAGAAGATTCGATTTAGCATCGCGGTTTGAATCCCGATATCAGCGACTCGGCGAGCCTTTCCCCTAAAGCTCGAGCCCTCTCTTTCTGGCTTGCCATACAGGGTAACTAAAAGTGCACCAGATACATTGAACCGCTCTGTCATTGTCGAAGCCATCTC
>DAIOGE010000071.1:1996-4587 GCA_036745375.1 Candidatus Nanopelagicaceae bacterium | reverse complement strand
CACCAAGCCCACGGTTGCACCTGCGTCGCGATCTCGTTGGATTAGGTGCACATGACCTGCGGCAAATTTTCCACACCGAGAGTCAAGAGGAATTTAATGCGACCAGAATTTAGCTACGGCGATCGCGTGCAACTTACAGACGCTAAAGGAAAACTCCACACCATCACCTTAAAACCAGGAGGGGAATTCCACACACACAAGGGTTGGTTGATACACGACCAGATAGTTGGCATGCCCCAAGGATCTGTCGTTGAGACAACAGCAGGACTCAAATTCTTAGCCTTTAAACCACTCTACGGCGACTACGTTCTATCAATGCCACGCGGTGCAACAATCGTTTATCCCAAAGATGCAGCCCTCATCGTTGGATTTGCTGATATTGCTCCGGGTCTTCGAGTCCTTGAAGCGGGCGTAGGTTCAGGAGCGCTCACTATCGCTCTATTGCGCGCCGTTGGTCCAACTGGTCAAGTGGATTCATTTGAAAGGCGCGAGGAATTCGCGCAGATTGCTACTCGCAATGTAACTGAATATTTCAATGGTAAGCCAGAGAATTGGTCGCTCACTCTCGGCTCTTTGCAAGATAAGGCAACCGATGAGAAGTACGACCGAATGGTCTTAGACATGCTAGCTCCATGGGAGTGCGTGCAACTTGCTGACGATGTCTTGCATCCGGGTGGAGTTCTTCTCGCCTATGTAGCCACAACGACACAACTATCTGCAATGGCTGAGGCCATTAAGGAGTGCGGACGATTCACCGAACCAGAAAGTAGCGAGTCTCTCGTTCGACAATGGCATCATGAAGGTCTTGCAGTCCGACCAGTACATAGAATGATTGGTCACACTGGCTTCTTGATTCAAGCTCGCAGGTTGGCTCCTGGAGTTACTGCGCCTCTACGCAGACGACGTCCTTCAAAGGGAGCCTACGGACTCCCTGAGGACGAAGCGGTTATTTAACTGCTACTAGGTCTACTACGAAAATGAGAGTCTCGTTCGGGCCGACTGGTCCTGAGCCTGCTGCTCCATAAGCCAGAGCAGGTGGAATTACGAGCAAACGACGTCCGCCAACCTTCATTCCAGGAATACCTTGCTGCCATCCGGTGATTACCCCAGATAAAGGAAAAGTTGGTGGAGTTTTCGGTGTGACCCAAGAACTTTGGAGGACCTTGCCTGTCTTCCATGACATCAAAACATAATGAGCGGTAACAGTTGAGGAGGAAACAGCCGCCTTGCCTTTGCCTACGATGATGTCTTTCTTCGTCAGCACAGTTGGAGGGTTGCCTTCAGGTTTGCCAATGACGGGTGCAACACCCGCATGGGCAGTGACGGTAGGAAGAACTGTTGCGCTCACTTTTGCCTTTCCGATGCTCTGAGTTGTGGCACTAGCCGAGTACGAAATAGATGTAGAAACTAATGCGATCAATGCCAGTGCAGAGACTCGAAGAGTTCGTGAGGACGAGAAATTCATCTAGCTTCTCCTTGTTTTTGAGCGTGAAATCAGGTGGAGATACTAGCAAACGCCTAGAGTTGGGGAGTGGCTGACAACAAGACCGAGAGATTAATTAATCTCACGATGGCTCTCCTTGCGACTCGGCGTTTCCTCAGTAAAGACGAGATCTTTGAACGAGTGGCGGGTTACACCGGAAAACGTGATGCGGTAGAGCGCATGTTTGAGCGAGATAAGGATGATCTCAGGGCTCTTGGAATCATCATCCAGGTCAAGCCTCAGGACATCTTCTTTGAGGACGAAGTTGGATATCGAATTCTGGAAGATGATTATGAGTTAAAACTTGGCGAACTCACTCCATCAGAACTTTCCTATCTTTCGCTTGCAGCCAAGATCTGGCGCAACCAACTCTTCTCCCAGAGCGGCGATCTCGCGCTCCAGAAGCTTGAGGCTCTCGGGGGAACAGCTCTAACAGAAGATTTTGGACATGGCACTCTCTCGCTTGAAAATGAGACTCCGCTCTTTCCATCTCTGTGGGAGGCCATATCTAACCTAAGAAACATCTCCTTCACCTATCGCAGTCGAAATGTGAGCCAACGACGAATCTCACCTTATGGCTTAACTCTTTGGAAGGGCTCCTGGTATTTGGTCGGCCTGGACCTAGAAAAGAAAGAGATAAGAGTTTTTAAAGTTTCGCGAATTACTTCAGATATCAAATTCGAAAGCAAGCCCGAGGCCTTTGCGATTCCAGAGGATTTCCGCATTGAAGACCATCTCTTGATGCTGGCGCCTGAGCCCACCACCAGATTTCTTGCTCGGGTTCGGGTAGGAACCTGTCAGAGTTTGCGATCTCGGGGAAGTGTTTCAGGCGTAGATGGGGAGTGGGATCGAATCGAGATCTCACTCGGGAACAATTGGCTTGAGCAATTACTCTGGTTTGGTCCGGATCTAGTTCTCGAAGAGCCTCACGAGAAAGTTCAAGAGTTAGTCCAAGTATTGCGGAGTAAGTTATGAACGAGAACGCTCTAGATCGCGTCTCGCGCGCCTTGAACTTAATTCCCTTCATTTTGAATAATCAAGGTCTATCTATTCAGCAATTGGCACAACGCTTTAATTCGACTCCGGCTCAAATTTCGAAGGATCTCTC
>DAIOGE010000071.1:0-1896 GCA_036745375.1 Candidatus Nanopelagicaceae bacterium | reverse complement strand
CTGGCAAAAGAGATCTCGGATGCAATCTCTGCCAGTCAATATTTAACGATTCAATACAACTCAGCTACTAGCGACACCGTGACCACTCGGAAAATATTTCCTCTCGAGATTACTTACTTGGAGGGGTCTGGTTACATTCATGCCTTCCAATTGGATGCCAATGAAATGCGCACTTTCCGACTCGATCGAATCTTAAAGTTGGATGTGGGGGAGTCTGATCCAGATTTCAAGAGAACGCTGACGCAGGAGCGAACGCTCGAGGGATCGCTGGAAATTGAGTTGGAGATGGGTCCGGATGGCCTTTTCTTTGTTGAAAAGCATAACGAAATTGTTACCTCATCTCGCGAGGTTGACGATAAGTTCTTCATTACCGTCAAGGTCGGCTCAAGTGAGTGGATTACGCGCACTTTGCTGGCATGGCCAACTAAAGTTGTGGTTCAGAGTCCGCCTGAACTAGTTGAAGCCTTGCGCAATAGAACAAGCAGCACCCTTGCCAATTACCAGTAAGATTACGGCACCTCGAGATTGGAATATAAATGGGAGACCTTAAGCCCTGGCACATCATTATCGTCGTTCTTGTCTTTGTTGTTCTCTTTGGAGCAAAGCGACTTCCTGATTCTGCAAAATCTGTTGCCAAGTCACTTCGCATCTTCAAAGATGAGTTGAAGACCCCAGATGAGAAGAAGACCGATGGCGGTTCTTCTTCCACTCCTTCCAACTAGGAACTACTAGGTGGCCACTGAAGATAGTGGTCGGATGTCGCTACTGGAGCACTTTAGAGAGCTTCGTAAGCGCACAGTCCGCTCTGCCCTATCAATTGCCGTCTTCGGAACACTTGGGTGGATCTTCTACTCAAAGATAGTCCGAATTCTCACCAAGCCAGTCTGCGATCTGTCGCGTGCTGCCTCGACCCCTCACCACTGTGGAGTCTTGTATATCGATGGGGTGCTCGGCCCACTTAATCTTCAGATCTCGGTAGCAATCGTCTCGGGTGTAATTCTTGCTTCACCAATCTGGCTTTACCAACTATGGGCCTTCATCGCACCTGCGCTTCATAAGAAAGAGAAGAAATACTCGATTCTCTTCATCGCGACTGCGACTCCATTTTTCATCGCTGGTGCGGCATTGGCCTACTGGATCCTTCCACTTGCCATCAAAGTTCTCTTAGGTTTCACACCTACAACCCTCACCAACCTCATCAAATTTAGTGACTATCTCACCTTCGTTCTGCATCTCATTCTTGTCTTCGGGCTCGCATTTGAACTGCCGGTCTTTCTCGTTGCCCTGAATTTTGCTGGAATCTTGTCCGGCAAACGGATCTTGAAGCCTTGGCGGATTGCAGTATTCGGAATCACTTTGTTCTCCGCCACCTTCGTCCCTACAAGTGATCCATTCACCATGGGCGTTCTGGCCCTGCCATTGGTTGGTTTCTATTTTGCCGCTGGCGGTATTGCGTTACTCAATGATCGTCGCCGGGCTTCTAAGATCGTAGAGTGAAAGCGCTTATAGCCATTAACCCGAAATCGGGTGGTGGCAAAGGTGCCAGCGTCGGAGCGAAAGTCCGATCTTTTTTTTCAAAGAGCTCGCTTGAGTACACAATTGTCGAAGGTACTTCCAGAGATGATTCCCTTACTCAAATTGACGCCCTCTGCCAGACCGGTGGATTTGATCTCCTCATCTGCGTGGGCGGAGACGGATTTATTCACGATATTTTGCCTCTGGTGATGGACCATAAGATCCCGCTCCTTGTTATTCCTGCGGGAACTGGAAATGACTTCGCCCGAACGCTCGGACTCTTCGGTGCCAAATTAGATTTGCTTTTGAATCTACCCAGTGTCGCGACCCCCAAGGAGATCGATGTCGCGATGATCAAACATTCGGGGGGAGAAGATCCCT